>NZ_JAQREZ010000002.1:0-204100 GCF_028598715.1 Pseudoalteromonas sp. GABNS16E | reverse complement strand
CCCAATTTACTAAAGGAATACATGCCTACTGCGGCCGAGGAAGTCTTCGTTAGTGACATTACATACGTAAAGTCAGCGCAAGGCGTGCATTACCTATCGTTAGTCACTGATGCTTACAGTCGAAAAATAATGGGTTATGAGCTGAGTGATGAAATGAAAGCAACCGATGTAGTCAGAGCATTAGAAATGACAATTAAGCAACGCGTATATAAACGTGATGCCATTCATCATTCAGATAGAGGTTTACAATATTGCTCTGAAGTATATCAAAATGCGCTATTAAAAGAGGGCATTAGACCATCGATGACCGATGGGTATGACTGTTATCAAAACGCATTAGCAGAGCGTATTAACGGGATATTAAAGCAAGAGTTTTTACTGTATAAATGTCGCAATATGACAGAGTTAAAACAGCTCGTTGAAGAATCGATATTTATATACAATGAAATGCGACCGCACTTAAGTTTGGATATGAAAACACCAAATCAAGTGCATAAAAAAGACCTGGCGCTTTCGCACCAAGTCTTTCATTAAAACCGTCAACCTATTTCAGGACGGGACACCATATTGATTTAAACGGCGCACTTTGGTTATGGTTTTTAGGCTCAATTGGCGGCTTATTACCCGACATAGACTCAGATAACTCAACCTCGCTCAATACTATTTTTAACTTATTCGCACTGAGCGCTGTATTACTGGTGCTGCATTACATAACCACCGAGCTAATAATCGAAATTAGTTTTATAGAGCTAATCGTAGTGCCGTTATTGGTGTACGGGTTTATGAAATACATTATTAGGCCTATTTTTGAATGGATCACCGTGCACAGAGGCAGTTGCCACTCGTTATTATTTTTACTGTTATGCGCGCTCTTAACAACGCAAGTAACGTGGCAACTAAACGAGCAAACAACCACACAAGCAGCCACCTTTGCCTGGTTAACAGGTGGGTTTATTTTAATCGGCGGGTTAATTCATTTATTACTCGATGAAATTTACAGTGTAGATTTAAGCAATGTCACCATTAAACGCTCCTTTGGCACCGCGTTAAAAATAGCCGACTTCGACAATAAATTAATTACCTTGGCATCAATAATTGCCATTGCAGGTTTAATCTATGTAGCCCCGCCTACAGAGCAAACTATTACCGCATTAAGTGATTGGTCTCACTTTAGGCTTTTATCTTAATAAATAACATTTATAAAAATACCCATAAACATTGTTTGTGGGTATATATGCTTTATTAAGCGATTGTTTTAATCACCTTTCGAATAAACAGCCGCTTTAGTTAGTCGAAGTAACTCCAACATTTAATTTAAAAGTTGATTCACAAAGAGGATAAGATGCGCTGAATTTTTAAAGGCTTAATAGCTTAACTCAATGCGGCTTTGCCAATTTAAGTTTCATTAAAAGCGCAAGTTTTAGTCTATTTGATATTAATTATTATTTTTATTGGTTTTAGTGAAATAATTACTCCGCTTTACCTGTCTTATAGCAGCAATACTTTCATCTGTTTGATGTATGCAAAGCGACTACAACTTTTAAAGCGTCAAATATAAAATTATAAGAGGTACATAATGGAATTTACACATAAGCGCACCACCCTAATTACAGCATCGTTATTGTTGGCGTTGGCGATAACCCAGGCTATTTTTACTGCCCTTTACAGTGCTGAAATTAGCTTTTCAAGACAGTATGCATGGGGACTAGAAGCCGTGCTGTTTACTGTGCTTGTGGCCTTTGCAAGTAGCACTATGGTGCAAGCTAAAAATGCTCAACTAGGTTGGTCGGCTATCACATTTAGCGCAATATTAAACATAGTACAGGTAAGCATTGGCCTAACGTTGTTTTCAACATTTGGCAAAGTAGCGGGCGCAGTAGAAGGCGCACAACCTTTAATTGGCGGCGTGGTGTCTTTATCATTCATGATTTACTACGCAGCTAAATTACTACTAGGCTTAGCAGCCCTTGTGTTTGGCCTGTCTTTTATTGCTAAAGGTGGCAAAGCCATTGGCGGCCTTACAGCCCTAGCAGGCGCAGTTGCAATGCTTGCCAATGCTATATTAATTATTGCTGGCCGTGATGGATTCTTACCATCAGGTGTTGCTGGTGCATCAGGTATGATTGCAACATTACTTTTAGCAATCTGTTTATTTAGCCTTAACCGTAAAGCAGATTAAGGTTTAATACCTTATAAATAAGGTAGTTACTTAAATAAGTTAAAAACATCGGCGTGTATTAGAGAACCTAATCCGCCGATGTTTTATGTTTGAAGTATACTCTTTGCGCATTCCAATTTTGCTCCCTCTTAGTAATCTAAATACTAACTCACAAAGAGGTTATGAGTCGCTTCGCTTTTAGAGGAAAAATAGCTAATATCAAAAACCTTTTTACCAATTCGTATTTTGATGTGTGAAGTCAAGATTTGACCCCGCCTATCATTATTAAAAGCTTTTAGCCAATATATGTTTTGATGTCTCTGCTCACTATTCATAAGATTCAATTCCCAGCTTGAATAACTAACTCGATAGCTTCATCAATTATATTAACCGAGTAACGTGCTCTAGTTCTTTCACCTGAAGGACATGCAATTCTTGGTTCTGAATATTTAAAGTTTATATTTTCGCACCAAACAACAATCTCAAACTCTTTACTCTTTGATACTGTAATATTTAAAAATTCAAGCCTTTCTTTCACAGTAATAATATGTTTTAAATCTTTATCACCAACTTCAATTGATGCAAGGCGATCGTCTATACTTCCAAGTTTAGATTTTACATCTTCAACTTCGGTTTCCAATTTGTCTTGACGAACAATCGCATTAGCTAGAGCCCTTGAATTTTGGGCCAATATTTCGGCCATTTGCGATAAAGCTGAACCTTTAGGAATTAATGGCGTGGATAACAACCATGTTTAGTTAAAGAAGGTATTACTTCATGATATAGCCATTTTTGAAATCTTTTACCTGCTTTGCTTTTGTCACTTGATAGAACACGAAATAATCCGGGTTGAGTTACAAAAATTTCTTTTTCTTCTGTGAAAGTGGGATTTATGGCTGGAATCATAATATATTCATCAGTATCTAATGAACTAAGTTGATTTTTTATTATTCCTGCCATTGATTTAGATATATGCTTTTCATCTAGCTCTCTATTTTCTTTGTTAAGAGTAATTAATACATCTTTAAGTGGCACGTGAAGAATATCTTCGTACTGGCATGTCCTGATATCAGATGATCCAGTTTCTCCTTCATAGCATATTTTTACTAAGTTACTTTCCACCTTAATATTTACTCCATAATTTATTAAAATTTCATCCGCACAAAGCTAAGTGAAACTAGGAACTATCCTTAACGATAATACCGTACTCATCAAACAACTCCGATGATAAAGTACAAGTATACAGTTTTAGCTTTTTTACTAATAAGTCTAAACTTACCGATACACAAACTAAAAAGTTATACCTATTAAACGACTTGCATGTATGCTTTTACTTTAAAACTAAATTTCTTTTTTGGTTTGGCATATTATCAACAAGTAAATCTAGGAGGACATCAATATTATACCCATATTCTGCTGAGTAATAGATAGGCTTAATGATACTAACTCCAGTAGCTTCCTTTACTCGATTTTGAATAGAAATAGTCTGAGACTCTAAGAAATCCTTTAGTTTCTCCATTGGCTCATTATTGGTATAATCCCAGTATCTACCTTTCATTGCCATATCAGCCTGATTTACAGCTACAACAATTCTTTCTTTTTGGAAATTTGGGACAATTATTTCATTTAATAGTTTATAGTTTGTTCCCATATCTCTATTTGAGCCTTCTATGATCACTAGAACCATATCTATAAAGCCATGCTTGTTATCGCTCATAGAATAATCTTTGTAGAGCAACTCAACTATTTTTTTAGAATGTTCACGATCCTTTTCGATTCCATCCCCCAAACCAGGAGTATCCCACAGTCGGAAATAATCATTGAGCATATAACTCGTTAAAGTCATTGTTTCAGGATCTACACCTTTTCCAACCTTAGCAATATCCTTTTGAAATATACTGTTTAATGTTGTAGATTTTCCAGCTCCTGTAACTCCTGTAACCATAATATCTAATGGGTTGATCCCAATAATATTTAAGCCTGTAATGAAATCTGTTTCTCTATAATTTTTATACATTCAATTACCATAGACCTTCGAAAATAGAGCCAACACTGCTGACTAAAGATTTTACAGCTCCAACCGCGGCTCCAGCAACTTTACCAATAGCTTCACCCGTTTTTCCCATACCCAGTATATTACCAAGCTCTTTACCTATTTCTCCGCCTGCCTTAGATGTTTCTACAATAGTTTCTACAAATGACTTATGAAGTTCAGCCGTATAATCCTTGATTTCATCGCTATCTTGCCACATTTCTTTCTCATCCGAAGTAGCATTCACATAAGCCAATCGTTTATCTATAGGTGTATTTTTAACAATAAAATAAAGTAGCTTAGATAAATTGTAAGGTTTTTGTTCTTCATCACTATCTTTAAAACCTGCTGAATAATAAATAGGCTCGATATTTATTCCTGTTGCTTCTTTAACCCTATTTTTCACAGATTTAACTTTATCATTTAAAAAATCGACGAGCTTAGGTTCAGGCTTATTACTTACAAAATTCCAATATCTGCCTTTCATTGCTACATCGGCCTGATTGATAGCAATTAAAACTCTATCTTTTGCATTTTCACCAATATTAGGAATAATTACCGAATTTATTAATTCATAAGATGTACCTAGATCCCGACTTCCACCATCTAAAATAACTAAAACTAAATCAATTAGTGGCTTGTTATCTGAATCCAATTCATTAAGCTTTGAAATGATCGCTTTTGAATGTTTTATATCTTTCTCTTTTCCATCCCCCAATCCAGGACTATCCCATAAAATTAGATTATCTAATTCATATTTTGTTATTTCCATTGTCTCGGGGTCAACACCTATACCAACTTTAGCAACATCCATATTGAACATCGCATTTATTGTAGAGCTTTTACCACAACCTGTTGCGCCAGTTATCATCAAGTTTGTTTGTTTATTTTTTAAATTTAATATATTTTCATAAAACTTTTTTTTTGCGGTTTCATCTAAATTAGATGAATTAATATCATTTTCCATATCCTTAAAAATATTACTTTCTTTCATTTTATTTCCTCAAGCTTTATGAATTTTAATTTTATACGTTTTAGAAACCAATTCAGTAATGAACACCACATGCACACATAACAAGACTGTAGAATAACTCCAACAGCCAAATTCAATTAAAAAACGAGCTTCTGTGATTAACTCTAAGCGTTTTTAAAGCATTAGGTAATGCAGGACTCATAAAACAGGCTGTTTTTATTTAAAAAGAGTAATTCTATAGCGTCAACGCCGCATTAAGCGGACTAAAGCAGTGGTTTATAATTTGTAGCGGAGCGAAACCTAACCAACTGTTTTAGTTGCGTTTAAAACACCTTGTTATGTTTATTTAATAAATGCGACGACTACTTGAGCAACGCCAACTAAAACAAGCACGCCTGTTAGCCAATTTAAAGCACCAGCCACTTTACTAGATGAATTTGATGACTCTTCAAATGCCTCTCTTAAGTTACCCATTTCTTCAGCTAAGTCTTCAGCAGTTTTAATAAGTTTTTCTAAAGCAGATGCAGATTTTTTAACAGATAAAAATACGGTGTTCTCGCTCATAGCTTTATAAAACGTATCTTCTATATCAGCCAACGTGCGTTCTTTTTTATTAGAAAAATCCATTGGAGCTCGGTTAAACATAACTGCTTATTGAACCTCACTTTGAGGAATTATAACACCCCAAATCGGCGTAGATTACGTTGTTCGGTAATTACACCAAACAACCCCTTTATAATCAGACAATAACAATTGCTACTCAGTAGCCTTTGTAATTTAACCCCATAATGCCTTTTAATAACGAATTGCCTACCACTGTATTTTTATACAGCACACGGTAAAAACCATCTTAAATTTAACTTTTAGCTAATCGATTTCTAAAATTACAACTCATCTTGGAACCTTGTATCCCTCTCACATGGGTCACCATCACCGTCACCATCCATTTTTGTATTGGGGCAGTTATTAATAAAAAATACCGTCTCTGCACGTGAAGTCATTTGACTACAGTGCTGCCTGCCGTCACAGGTAAAATTTTGCGTGCTTTTTGGAATAACGCTTTTTGGGTATTGCTCATCAAAGGTGGCTAAATCGGCGTTGGTAATAACGGGAGTGTGGTTATTAAACTGCTCGTTACTTTTATAATGGGTGTATTTATTTACTGCGACAAAACCAAGTACGGCGATAATGCTAATTGAGGCGACTTTGCCTAAAAAACTATCAGTAAAATTAGATTTAGCAACACGATGATGGTTTGATTTTTTAGGCGTGACTTTAATTGCAGCTACGCCTTCTATCCGGCAATTTATGGCTTTGGTTTTACCATCGGGCTGTGTAGCGACTTCAAAATAAAGGGTGTCGCCCACTTTAGGCTTGCGGCTCATATGTTTGAGCGCTGAAATGTGTATAAAGGTGTCGTGCGCTAAGGTGTCTGATTTAATAAAACCAAAGCCCTTTTCGTCATTCCACGCTTTTAACAATCCTTTGTTCATGTATTTACCTGTGCTGATTAAGCTGCGATTACGCAAATTCCATTTAAGTTAAGAGTTGTTAGTATACGTTCCTAAATTGCTACCAGGCAACCAAATATTCATATTAGGTTAATTTAAACACGCCAATTAGTTGGCAAAACACTTAACCATATAGGGAAAATACCGAGCTATGAGCTTTTAAAATCAGCAAAAAATAGCCTGTTTTATTTTATAAATTACGGCCATTTGTCCTTTATTCTATTACTGCAAACTTTAGCCAACCGATTAGCTTAACAGACTGTTTACACTGGTTTTGTTATTAGTTATTTCTATCTGAATTAAGCGTTTTTAGTGTGATTTTTCATTCGTTATTTACTTAATTTATCTATACAATCCACACCTTATTTTTACGTGCAATTTTCAAGTGATTATCTCATGCTATTAACCGTTGTTTATATTATTGGTATTACTGCAGAAGCCATGACCGGCGCACTTAGCGCTGGGCGAATGAAAATGGATTGGTTTGGCGTTGTACTGGTTGCCAGTGCAACAGCAATTGGTGGTGGCAGTGTGCGAGATATTTTACTTGGCAATTACCCACTTACCTGGGTTCAGCACCCTGAATACCTTTTAATTACTTGTATAGCGGGCATTGTGACTACGTGGCTTGCTAAGTGGGTGGTTAAATTTAAAGGCATTTTTATGCGCTTAGATGCGCTAGGGCTTGCGGCGTTTAGCATTATTGGCTGCCAAGTGGGGCTAAATATGGGCCTGCACTATGGTATTTGTGTTGTGGCTGCAGTTGTAACCGGTGTATTTGGTGGGTTGCTGCGCGATTTAATATGTCGCCAAGCACCTTTAGTACTACATAACGAGCTATACGCGAGTGTATCGTTACTGGTTGCCTGCTTATTCCTAGCACTGCACCATTACAATATTGATGACAACATCAGCATTATTGTAAGCCTTGTTGCAGGCTACTTAATACGTATGGCATCAATTCGCTTTAAGTGGCGTTTACCTACCTTTAGTTTGTTAGAGCAGCACGCTAAATAAATTAGGCTTTAATAAAAGATAAGGTAGGTATTAAACCTGCCTTAATTAATATAAGTATAAGTATAAGTACTAGCGCCTTACTTTATTGCTCGCTTACATCACTCAGCGCCGTTTTTAACCCACTGTTATTTTGCTTTAGTACGCTAAAACTGCCGTCGGTTTCTAGCACTACAGCGGCTACATCTTCTATGGCTAATATACCCGCACCACGAATGGCAGCGCGAATTTCTGATTTTGTTACCCGCTGCGATTTAAGTGCCGCCGTGCAATATTCTCCATTACTCAGCAATAGCGTGGGCTCTGCTTTTATAAGCGAAGCAAATTTAGATGAGCGCACACTTAGCCACGTAATAAAGTATTGCAGCCCTATTAGTACAACAAACGCGAGCATGCCCTCTACCAGCGCAACGCTTTTTGTAATGATCACCGAGGCTAAAATAGATCCCAGCGCAATAGTGACAATAAAATCAAACACGTTCCATTTAGAAAGCGTACGCTTACCCGATATACGCAGCCAAAATACCAGCGCTATATAACCAAGTACGCCAATAATAAGTACGCGTATTAAGCCCTGCATATCATCAAAAAACATAGTTACTCCCTGTAGTTAAAATTACGTATAGCCTTTAGTTAAACCGTACATGCTTACAAATTAAAACTGTATGAATAAGATAGGCAATAGTAATTTAAAGCAGTTTAAATTTAGACGATGGTTGATTATGATAACTTAAGCATTATATCTATGTTTTCGCTTCTTAATTTATACAAAGGATTACCATGTCTAGCTATAACGAATCGCCAGAGCAAATTGAACAGGCCACTAAAGGCTATGTGATGCAGCAAACTATGTTGCGTATTAAGGATCCCAAACCGTCGCTCGAATTTTATCAAAATGTATTAGGTATGAAGCTGTTAGGTAAGTATGACTTTCCTGAAATGAAGTTTACGCTGTACTTTTTAGGCTACGAGCCAGAGCAGCCGCAAGGTGATGATAAAACCAAAGCTAAATGGGTATTTGGACGCCCTGCGCTAATTGAGCTAACCCATAACTGGGGGACAGAAGACGACGATAGTTTTGAGGGCTACCACAGCGGTAACCAAGAGCCTAAAGGCTTTGGCCATATTGGTATTAGCGTACCAGATGTATACGCTGCCAGTGAGCGCTTTGCAAAGTACGATGTAGAATTTGTTAAAAAGCCAGATGATGGTTCAATGAAGGGC
This sequence comes from Pseudoalteromonas sp. GABNS16E, assembly GCF_028598715.1. Classification (NCBI taxonomy): domain Bacteria; kingdom Pseudomonadati; phylum Pseudomonadota; class Gammaproteobacteria; order Alteromonadales; family Pseudoalteromonadaceae; genus Pseudoalteromonas; species Pseudoalteromonas sp. GABNS16E. Next base: position 195,188 of record NZ_JAQREZ010000002.1, on the reverse strand, counting down.
TTAGCATTTATAAAAGACCCTGACGGCTACTGGATAGAAATACTCTCACCGGAGGGAATTACTGATATTATTTTTGGTAAATAACTTTAACGTTTGATAAACCGGTTACCACATACTAAAAAGCCAGCTAATTAGCTGGCTTTTTCTGTTTTTAAATAAGGGTTAGCTTATTTACGCAGGGCGTCTATACGCGCATCTAGCGGTGGGTGAGATGAAAACAGTTCAGCCATCCCTTTACCACTTGCTATACCAAAGGCCATCATTGAGCCTTGTAATTGCGACGGGTGGTTTTGCTTTAATCGCTCAAGAGCTGAACGCATTTTGTCTGCACCTACTAATTTAGCTGCGCCGCTGTCTGCTGCAAATTCACGCTTACGGCTGTAACTTGCTACCACTATGCTTGCAAGCACACCAAATACAACTTGGAATAACATATCGAATAAAAAGTAAGACCAGCTACTACCGCCCTCTTCTTCATCGCCATTTAAAAAGTTATCAACTATGCCTGCCAGTACTTTTGCGGCAAATATTACAAAGGTATTTACCACGCCTTGTATTAGCGTAAGCGTTACCATGTCGCCATTAGCAACGTGCGATACTTCGTGGGCAAGTACGGCTTCGGCTTGGTCTTGATTCATGTTATGTAATAAACCTGTGCTTACCGCCACCAGCGAGTTGTTTTTACTTGGGCCGGTTGCAAAGGCGTTCATTTCTGGGCTGTCGTAAATTGCTACTTCAGGCATTTTTATACCTGCTTTTTGAGCTTGTGCTGATACCGTTTGTACAAGCCAGTGCTCGGTTTCGTTGCGCGGTTGAGTAATTACCTGTGCGCCCGTTGATTTTTTAGCAATCCACTTAGACATAAATAACGAAATAAACGAGCCACCAAAGCCAAATACAGAGGCTATAAGTAATATTCCGCCAAGGCTACGATGGCTTAAACCCAGCGCGCTCATTATTATTGAAAGCACTACACCTAATACCAACATAACCGCTAGGTTAGTTAATAAAAACAAAAATATACGTTTCATATTGTCCTCACAAAAATAGGTTTGATCACCGAACATAAAATTAAATTAGGTTAAAGCAATCATTACGTCATGACACACTATGTCATAGCGTTGAGGCTATTCTGTGACAAACTATGTCATAACGCAAGGGTTATTTGCAGGTTTATTAATAAATTTTTGGGGGAGTTTAAAAAGGGAGTAAAGAGTGGCGTAACGCAGTTATAGAACCTCATTACGCCTATAAAAACAATTAGTTGCTGGTTATGCCGCTAGTTGTAATGCAATTATTAATTGTTGCTATATCTGTAGGAAAGCCGCGCTCTTTTGCGAGTAATTGTGCCACCTTGGTTATATCTGCATGGTTGTGTTGTTGAAGATACGTCCACTGGTGATGTGTACGATGCTCATTTATGTGCGCATCGTCGCTTATTAAGCCAAGTTTAGTAAATTCAGCCACTATTTCATCGGCAGCGATTAAGGTAGATGACGCTTTTACGTTTTCGGCACGTGCGTAGCTCATATGCGAATATAAGCTAACATCTGCGACGCGCAAGGTATCGTCTTCTCCTGGGATTTGCTGGCCACCAAACAAGGCATTGTTTTGCGGGTTAGCGTTTTTAAATGCCGGAACAAACTCGGCTACATAATCAATCGCTTTTTGGCTACGTGCTTTTAGTACTTGCTGATCCCACCCATTGTTTATGTAATTTAAGTATTTAGCTGGCAATTGCGGCTGTGCACTTTGCTCGTTGGTATCGGCTAGACCATCGTTAAACAAGGTAATTGAGTTGGTCATACCATGAATTTGATAATAGCCATTAGGATAAGGCGTTAGTTGTGCCATGCCCTCTGGCGTGCCACGGTTACCATAAATAATAATTTCTGGAATTTGCCCGCCAGCACCTTGCCAATGCGTAATGTAAGAGGCTTTAAATTCGACCATACGTTTGGCCTCTACGCCTACCATGTCATCTACAATACCGGTTTGAAAGCCACAGGCATTAATAAGGTAGTCTACCTCTACTGTTTGCGTAGTATCGCTTTGGTTATTTTGGTATTCAATTTTCCAAGTTGGCGATTGGTTATTGGCGCTGGTTTGCTCAACTTGGCTAACTTGCTTTACTTCTGTGCTGGTAAGTACATTAGCGTGTTCGTACTGGGCAAGCGCAAGTTGGGCGCTGGCCGATAACCTAAATATATTCCATCCGTATTCTTGAGCAACAATTAGCGGGTATTTTACTTTGTTTAAGTTTAGGTGCTTAGCAACGGGGATCATCCACTCATCTAGCGTTCTAGGCTCACTAGCCTGCTCTTCTTTACTCAGCGCTATCATTTGTTCATGGCTATACAGCTGGTAGTAATTGTCGGGCTCACCAAGTACTTTGTTGTTAGGGTCTTGCTCAACTAACTCTTTATACGCGTTGGTGATTTTATTTAATCGTGGTAGTAAATCATCGGGTGAGTCGTCATCACGCGTTGGCACTGCAAACACGGTTGGGCGTACGTCTATGGTGTAGGGGTATAAGCGTAAAATATCGATACATTGTTTGAGTAAATCTATGCAGTCTTCGTCTGGTATTTCACGGTATAAATTACCACCAGCGTGTAAATGGCACATAGGTGGGCCATCTATAAGTGACTTTTTTTTCTCAAAAATAGTGGTATGAATCCCTAGCGCTGCTAATCGAATAGCTATTGTTGCCCCTGCTGTGCCGCCACCTAAAATGCCCACACGGGTTTTAGGCTGAGCAGTTGGCTTTACCTCGGGTTCCCCCGTTACCTGTGTGTTTTGAGCGAAGCGTTTAATGTATGGGTGCGTCATGTAGCGGTTTATTTCCTTAGTAACAATAGCTTTAACTTGTAATATGTGTACTAAAGTGGGTAATTTCAAGGCGTAAATACAATTAATAAGCTCATGAATTTAATATAAAAACTGCTTTGCATTTAAAAACGCAAAGCAGCCACAATTAGCTCTGTATATTGAGGGTATTAAGTAAGGTTTTGTATATTTGCAGTTTAGGGGTTTGCTCGCTGTATGGGCTTATAGCCAAAATAGGAAATGGCAAGCGTGCTTTTAACGAATCAAGGTTAGCTTGGTATTCGTCCATATTTGGGTCAACTTGGTTGGCAATCCAGCCTACACAATTAATGCCTAAACTTTGCATATGGGCAGCGGTAAGTAAAGCATGGTTTAAACAGCCTAGTTTCATGCCTACTACTAAAATTACGGGTAGTTGCTCGGCCTTAACCCAATCATATAAATAATCGGTGTTATTAATTGGTAGTGCCCAGCCACCAGCGCCTTCGGTTAGGTGGTAATCGGCACCTTGTTGTTTTAGTGTTGAGTACGCTGCGCTTAGTTTATCGAGCGTAATATTAACCCCTACTTGTTCTGCGGCTATGTGCGGCGCAATGGGCGGCGCAAAGGCAAAGGGGTTTATTACATCGTATTTGGCACTTACCGTGGCGCTTTCCATTAGCATTAGTGCATCAGCATTAACTAGCTGATCAAACGCCATTTCGCAGCCTGCGGCAAGTGGCTTAAAGCCAATTGCGTTTTTTTTATGTTGGGCAAGTAGCTTTAATAGCAAACTAGTCACGTGGGTTTTTCCGGCGTCGGTGTCGGTACCGGTAATAAAAAATTCTTTCATTTTACTGCCTTGATTAATTTTAATATTAGCTACTCATGGCTTTTTTGTAATGATAACAATACCACATGGTAAGATACACACGCTTGATTGTTTAAAAGCGGATACGCATTGCATACCCGTTGTAGCGCCGACTTAGTTAATAGCCCTTGCCGTGAATTAGCATGATTTTGCGTTGTAGCACCAATGGCTTTAATAGATTTAATGGCTTTTAACGGGCTTGAATAACAATCGGTATAAATTACTTTTTGCGAACTATTAATACTAAACCCTGCCTTTTGGACCGACTGGTTTATATAAGCGTGTGTATTAAATGTATTTATATGGCTACGGTTATCAAGCGCTGCAAACGCTGTTTTAATTTCGTTAAGCGAGCCCGCCACTACGGTACTTATATACGCCTGCCCGCCAGGCTTTAAGCTTTTATAAAGCGTACGCATTAATTTTTCAAAATTAGCCGACCACTGCACTGCAAAATTACTAAATATGGCGTCAATACTGTTGGCTTGTAGCGGCAGGTTATCCATATCGGCGCAAACTTTTGGGTTAGTTAATGCAGCGCTTTTAAGCATGTTTAAGCTTAAATCTATCGCGATAACTTGGCCGTATTGTTTGCTTAGCTGTGAGGTATTAACCAGTGGGCCAGCTCCTAAATCTACACAGCGCTTATTTTGGTTGCATGACTGGGAGCTTATTAATTTAAATAAATCACTTGCTGCCTGTTTTTGTACATTGGCATGGCTGTTGTATTGCTCAGCTGCTTTAGAAAACTTATCACTCGCCCCCTTTTTAAGCGCTGTATGAGGGCGTACTTGCTCAGCACTTTGTATAAGCGCACGCTTTTGTGGAGCCCCATTTATAGGTAAAAGCGCGGGCTTTTTATTTAAAGCTTGCTTGCTGTGGGTATGAGCTAAAGCCTGCGCAATCATGCTATGGCGCCTTTTAATTGCTCAACAAGGGCTGTTATATCTGTATGGGTATGCGCCGCTGTTAGGGTTACACGTAACCGCGCGGTATTATGCGCAACCGTAGGTGGGCGAATAGCGGTTAGCCAAATACCCTGCTGTTTGAGCCTTTGTGCTGCGTGTAACGTTTGCTCGGCGCAGCCAAGTACAATGGGCTGAATAGCAGTTTTTGACTCCATTACCGCAATGGCGTGTTGTTTACAAAGCTGCTTAAAAAAAGCAATGTTACTACTAAGCTGCTGGCGTTTAACATCTGCACGTTTAATGGCTTGCAAGCGCGTAAGCGTAAGCGCTGCCATAAGCGGCGACATAGCGGTTGAATATGTGTAGTCGCGGTTAAACTGCAGCATGTAATTAATAAATTGGTTATTTGCTAATACACAGGCCCCGCTACTTGCTACTGCTTTTCCAAAAGTAATAACCAGTATATCGGGAAGTTCTAAGCCTTCATCTAATAATGCCTCACAGCTACCTAAACCGGTTTTACCTAGGGCGCCAAAACCATGTGCATCGTCAATCATAAGCCAAGCATTGTGCTCTTTAGCTAAAGCAAGCAGCTCTTTTATGGGGGCGGTGTCGCCATCCATCGAAAACACCCCTTCACTAATAATTAGCTTATTGTGTGCTTTTGATTTTTCGAGCCGCGAACGTAAATGCTTTAAATCGTTATGGTTAAAGCGGATCAATGCGGCATTTGAGTGCATTGCGCCGTCAATCAAGCTAGCGTGGTTTAGCTTATCTTGAAAAATAGCACTGTTTTGCGCAGTGCTTTTATCGTTAAACAGCGCTTTAATTACACTGCTATTTGCACTAAACCCCGAGTTAAACAACATGCCAGCTTCGTAGCCAAGCGCGCTACATAAATATTGCTCAAGCTGTTGTTGCTGCGCCTGATACCCAGTAACTAAGGGTGAGCTGTGGCTACCGAGTACGTTGTTTTGCTCAAAGTTAATACTGTAATCACCAAAGCCTAGGTAATCATTACTGGCAAAATTAAGGTACGTTGCGTTATTTACCGTAATGGTACGTGCTGTGGCGCGCTGCACCACATGGCGTTTACGCAATAACGCATGTTGCTGTTGTTGCTGCAAATGCGTATTTAAAAATTCAAATGGCATAAAGGGTAAGCTTAGGCTTCGTAAAATAAGGCTGACGTTGCTTTATCGGCCACTTGCGATGAAAGCGATGCGGCAACGGCTTCGTCTGAGTAGTCTTGGTGTTTTTCTGGGTTCATGCCTAATTTTTTAATTAGCTTCATGTCGGCATCAGCCTCTGGGTTTTCGGTTGTGAGTAGCTTATCACCATAAAATATTGAGTTAGCGCCTGCAAAAAAGCACATTGATTGCATTTGCTCGTTCATGGCGCTGCGACCTGCCGATAAACGCACATAGCTGTGTGGCATCATAATACGGGCGGTAGCTATGGTACGTATAAATTCAAAATGATCTAAATCGTCTACGTTTTCAAGCGGTGTGCCTTTTACTTTTACCAGCATATTAATAGGTACGCTTTCTGGTTGTTGTGGTAAATTAGCCAGCTGCATTAATAAACCGTAACGGTCGCTTGCTTGCTCGCCCATACCGACAATACCGCCTGAGCATACTTTCATGCCGGCATCGCGTACGTGATCTATGGTATTTAATCTGTCTTCAAAGGTACGCGTTGATATAATTTGCTCGTAATATTCAGGCGAAGTGTCGAGGTTATGATTGTAGTAATCAAGCCCTGCGCTACTTAGCTCATGTGCTTTTTCGTTGGTAAGTTTACCAAGTGTCATACAGGTTTCTAGGCCAAGTTCTTTTACTTCTTTTACCATTTTAGAAATATACGGCATGTCTCTGTCTTTTGGATCTGACCATGCTGCGCCCATACAAAAACGGGTTGCGCCTTTTTGTTTAGCTAGGCGTGCTTGCTCTACCACTTTTACTACTTCTAGTAGGCGCTCGCGCTCTAAATCGGTTTTATAATGCCCTGATTGCGGACAGTATTTACAATCCTCTGGGCAAGCCCCTGTTTTAATAGATAATAAAGTAGATATTTGTACTTCGTTAGGATTAAAGTTAGCGCGATGAACCGATGCCGCCTTAAATAATAAATCGTTAAATGGCATTTCAAATAATGCCTTTACTTGGGCGTGGGTCCAATCGTGGCGAACAGGTGCAAGTTCCATAGTAGTCTCTTATTTTTCTCAGTGGTGATGTTGGATTAGTCTACGTCTTGAAGTACCATTGTCAACGAAACCCACCACGTTAAAGTTTACATATGAATAAAAAACAAACGATTGACCTTGATTTTGATCGTGACCATATTTGGCACCCTTACACATCAATGACACAGCCTATTCCGGTTTACCCTGTTACTCATGCAAATCATAATTTAATTTACCTAGAAACCGGCGAGCAACTCATTGATGGCATGGCCTCATGGTGGAGCGCAATTCATGGCTATAATCATCCGGTATTAAATAACGCCATGGTTGAACAAATTAATAGTATGAGCCATATAATGTTTGGCGGCATTACCCATAACAGCGCGGTAGAGCTGTGTAAAAGGCTTATTACAATTACCCCAAAAAGTTTAACTAAGGTGTTTTTAGCCGATAGCGGATCGGTAAGTGTAGAAGTAGCGATTAAAATGGCGCTGCAATATTGGTTAAGCCAAGGGTTTACACACAAGCAAAAATTAATGACACCGTATAAGGGTTATCATGGTGATACATTTGCCGCTATGAGCGTGTGCGATCCGGTTAATTCTATGCACAGTTTATATAAAGGTTTTTTACCAGAGCATGTGTTTGTACCCGCTCCTGTGAGTAAATTTGATGGCGAGTTTAACCAAGCAGAAGCCCAAACGCTTGAACAATACTTTAAAACGCACCACCACGAGGTAGCCGCCTTTATTATTGAGCCCATAGTACAAAACGCCGGCGGCATGAACTTTTATCACCCCGCGTATTTAGCCTGCGTTCGTAAATTATGCACACAATATAATGTATTACTGATTTGTGATGAAATAGCCACAGGGTTTGGCCGCACAGGTAAATTATTTGCTGTAGAGCACGCTAATATAGAGCCTGATATTTTATGTATTGGCAAAGCCCTTACCGGTGGCTCAATGACGCTTTCGGCTACATTAACCAGTGATAAAATAGCCATAGGCATTAGTGAAGGCGAAGCCGGCGTTTTGATGCACGGACCTACATTTATGGGCAACCCGCTTGCCTGTGCGGTTGCGTGCGCCAGTATAGATTTACTTTTAGCGCAGGATTGGCAACAACGCATTAGCGATATAAACACTCAACTACAACAGCTTAAAAAGTGCAATGAATTAGATGCTGTTGCCAATGTGCGTACCTTAGGCGCAATAGGTGTTGTAGAGCTAACTGATGCTGCTGGCAATGTAAATGTTGCTAAAATTCAAGCCTTTTTTGTAGAACAAGGCGTATGGATTAGACCCTTTGGTAAACTTATTTACCTAATGCCCCCGTATATAAGTGACTCAGCCAGTATAAACACCTTATGTGATGCCATTTACACTGCAATTGCAGGTAAGCATTACTGCTAAGCGTTAAATTATACCTAAGAGGCATAGTCATTATTTGCCTGTTAGGTATTAATTTTGCTCAGGTTTTGAGCTTTGCATTGACGTATTTGTTATATTGATTTTAGTAAATATTACGGATATGATAATGTCTATCATTTACAATTACCTTTTCGGACTCTTTACTATGAAACACCTTTCTAAATCTGTAAAAACATTAGGTGCAAGCTTATTGTTAGCTTCTGCTTTTGTAACGCAACCGGCGCTAGCTAACGGCCCAATTGGTGAGCACGTAAACCATTTACAAGAAAACATTAAAGACTATTCAGAAGAAGTTGAATGGATGGTTGGTAAAGTAGACACCATGGTAACTGACTACAGCAAAAGCGGTGCTAAGGCTGTAAACAGCGACGATTTAATTGAATATTGGGAGTCGGTTAAGTTTCACAGCGCCATTGAAACTAACTTTGTGCCTGTATATGCCTCAATTTGGCAAGGTATTTATGGTGTAAAAATGGCCATTGATAACAACAAGCCTGCCCAAGAAGTGCGCAATCAGCAAAAAGCCATGAACATAGCCTTGTGGCAAGGTCTTGGTGCTGTTAAGCTTGCGGCAAAATTCCAGCAAAAAGGCTTACTTGATACAGTTAAAGCCACTGCTACAGAAGGCATGACCCAAAGTGCCACCATTGACGAAATCAAGCACAAGCTTGACCGTGTTGTTGCTAAATTTGCAGAGCGCTTAAACGAAGAAGCCACTGAAATTGTTCACGATACGTATTTACACCTTTTTGAAGGCGTAGAAGGTACGCTTATCGAACAAGATGCAAAACTAGTAGAAGTGCTGGAAAAAGATTTTAACGTAACACTACCGCAAACAATTAAAAGCGCTAAAAGCGTTGATGAAGTACGTGACGTGGTAAGTGATATGCACACTAAATTAGACCGCGCTAAAACGCTAATAGAAAAAGCGGAGAAGTCGCGTAAGGATGTTTTTTAAGTGAAGCGTAGGACCTTTATACAAGGCCTAGCTGCGTTAGGGGTTGTTGGCGCTTTGCCACTGCCCCTTTCTCGCGCACTAGCTGCCGATATAGCAAACCCAGTTTCTGTTGATAATTTACCAAAGCTTAAAGGTGATTTAACCTTATACCTAGGCCGTGGTGAAGGTGGTTTGTATGAAAATGTATTACAAGCGATTCAGAAAAAAAATCCTGACTTTAACTTAGCTATTCGCCGCGGCCCGACTGCTGCACTTGCCAATACTATTGTGGCAGAGGCAAAGGCAGGTGTACGCCGTGCCGATTTATTTTGGGCGGTTGACTCAGGCGCTATTGGCCTAGTTACCGATGCAGGCCTTGCAAAGCCCCTACCGAGTGATTTATCTGCACAGTTACAACCGCAATTTAGATACGATCAATGGGCGCCGGTTACCGGTCGGATCAGAACCTTGCCGTATAACACATCGCGTTTAACTAAAGACCAAATTCCAACAAGCATAATGGAGATTGCAGATAGCGATTTATCAATTGGTTGGGCGCCTGCTTATGCGTCGTTTCAATCGTTTGTTACCGCTATGCGTATTTTAGAAGGCGATGACAAAACCGCTAAATGGCTTAAAAAAGTTAAAAAGCGCGCTAAAACATACGCCGGTGAACTCGGTGTTGTAATGGCGGTAGAACGTGGTGAAGTAGATATTGGTTTTGCTAATCACTACTACACGCTGCGTCTTAAATCGGGTAAACCAGATGCTAAATTAGACTTAGCCTTTACCGAGCAAGATGCAGGCTGTTTAGTCAATGCCTCGGGTATTTTAACGCTAAACGATGACCCGCTTGCTACTAATTTTATGCGTTACTTATTAAGCGAAGAAGTACAAGGTTATTTAGCCCGAGAAGCGTATGAAATACCGCTTGTTAATGGCATTACTCAACCGGCAGGCTTACCGTCGCTGAGTGACATATCTCCACCAAAGGTTGATTTAACTCAACTTGCGGATTTACGCCCCACCATCAACTTGATGCGCAACAACGGCGTTTTATAAATGCGAATACCTGCTTCTTACCCAATGGCGCTGCTTGCAGCGCTCATTACGATTACCCCTGTTTATATTTTAATTACCCTTGCTAGCGACTCCAGTACCCTTTTTGACAGTCATAATTTAAAAATACTGGGCAATACGTTATCGCTAATGGGCTTAACCGTATTAGGCTCAATTCTAATTGGGGTACCACTGGCTTTTATAAGTGCTTATGTGCATTTGCCTTTTAAAAAAATATGGCTGGTGATTTTTGCCGCGCCCTTAGCTATTCCAAGTTATATTGGCGCATTTACTTTGTACGCTGCGTTTGGCCCAGGGGGTGAAATAAATAACCTACTTGGCTTTGAAACCCCACCCATGTACGGGTTAAGCGGTGCAGCCATTGTAATGACCTTATATACCTTCCCTTTTGTAATGATGACCACACGCTCGTCCTTGCTCAGTTTAGATGCCAGCATGGTAAATGCAGCGCGCACCTTGGGTATGTCGATGACACAAAGTGTGTTTAAAGTAATTTTACCCCGTGTAGTTAACGGTATTGCAGCGGGCTCATTATTAGTGGCGCTGTATACACTTTCAGACTTTGGTACACCCGCAATGATGCGCCTAGATACCTTTACCCGGGTAATTTATGTAGAATACAATGCGTTTGCATTAGGGCGCGCCGCGATGTTGTCGCTGCAATTAATGGTTATTGTTGGCTTTTTACTCTTAATAGAATCACAAATAAAAACCGCCTCTGAACGACACGGTCGCCCACTGGTTTTATTTCCAACTAAATGGCAAATAACCGCAATGATTGCTGCGTTTGGCCCTATTTTATTGTTAGCTATTGGTTTACCACTGGCGATATTTTTTGTTTGGCTAGCACGCGATGGTTACAGCAATTTTGACTTTAGCATAGCGTGGAACTCAGCGTATGCCTCAGCCATTGCTGCCATAGTGGCGGTTATTGTGGCTATTCCTGTTGCTCATGCCGCATTAAGCGGAAAAGCCGGCAGAATAATGGAGCGTGTTACCTATTTTGGTTTTGGTATTCCTGGCATTGTGATGGGCACCGCGCTGGTATATGGCGGCTTGCAACTCCCGTTTTTATATCAAACATTAGCGCTTCTGATTATTGCTTACATGCTACGATTTTTACCGCTTGCAGTTGGCTCTATTCGCACCAGTACAGAGCATTTAGATCAAAGCTTAATAAAGTCGGCGCGCTTATTAGGTGCAAGCCCGCGTGAAGCCTTTACTCGCATTACCCTGCCGCTAACAATGCGTGGTATTATTGCCGGTGCTGCATTGGTATTTTTAGAATCAATGCGCGAGCTTGAAGCAACGCTATTGCTAGGCCCGACCGGGTTCGAAACCCTTTCAACCTATTTATGGCGTGTGTACGAAGCCGGTTATTTTGGCCGTGCTGCCATTCCCGGTTTATTGTTAGTGGTGATTTCTGCCTGTGGCTTAGCTATTATGATGTCTGGCGAAAAACGTAACCAACTCGAACATTGAGGATTTAAAAACAAATGCTATCTGTAAGCCAGTTGTCTATAGATTACGGCAGTAACCGTGTAGTAAGCGATTTAAATATATCGTTAGGTGAAAATGAAATTCTCATGCTAGTAGGCCCTACGGGCTGCGGTAAAAGTACAATATTGCAAGCACTTGCAGGGCTTATCCCCATTAGCGAGGGTGAAATAAACGTAGGCAAATGGCGCGCAACACCAAAACGTAATGTGCCCCCTGAAAAACGCAGTGTTGGTATGGTGTTTCAAGATTTTGCATTGTTTCCTCATTTAACGGTTGAGCAAAACATTTGTTTTAGATTAAAAGACACCGCCATTGCCGATCATTGGATTAAACTGCTTGGTCTAAATGATTTTAGAGCAAAAAAGCCAGCCACCCTCTCTGGTGGTCAAAAACAGCGTGTAGCACTTGCGCGTACACTTGCTCACCAGCCAGATTTTGTGTTACTTGATGAACCCCTTTCTAACCTTGATGCCGCATTAAAAGATATGCTGCGCTGGGATATAAGAAACGCCTTAAAAGAAGCGGGAGTGCCTGCAGTATGGGTTACTCACGACCAAGAAGAAGCGCTTTCGGTAGGTGACCGTGTAGGTGTATTACAAAACGGTAAAATACAACAACTCGACAGCCCTGAACAATGCTTTAGCATGCCAAACAACCGCTTTGTAGCGCGCTTTTTAGGTGAGGCAAGCTTTATTGCTGGGCAGTTTGAAAATGGCCAAGCAACCACTAGCATTGGCGTAGCACCAGGGCAAGGTATAGACTGCGACAGTGGCGATGTAGATGTGTTGCTTCGCCCTGACGATGTACAGCTTATTCAAAACTTAAATCAACCTAACGGTGAAGTTGTTTGGGTACGCTTTGAAGGTGGCAGCCGTTTATGTGCGGTTAAATTAAGCTGTAATAAGCTCGTTACTAGCCGTGTAAGCCACGAGGTTGTGGTTAATCCGGGTGACAGCGTTCATGTATCTATTGTTACTACTCACCCGCTGGCTGTGTATAAAAAACAATAATTAAACTATGAGGTAGCTATGCCTAAACAGGGCCCTAATCCAAATAACCCTGCCCCTGTTGAGGGCTTTCCTCAGGTTGGCTTTTTAAAAAACTTTATTACCTCGCCTAATATACTTGTGGGTGATTATACCTATTACGACGATCCTGACGGCCCTGAAAACTTCGAAAAAAATGTCCTTTACCATTTCGATTTTATTGGTGATCGTCTCATTAGCTATTGCGCTATAGCTAAAAACGTGACATTTATAATGACCGGCGCTAATCATCAAACCGCGGGGTTTTCTACCTATCCATTTTTTATATTTGGCAACGGCTGGGAAAAATCGGCCCCGCAGGCTGGAGAGTTACCCTTTAAAGGCAATACGGTTATCGGTCACGATGTATGGATTGGTTATAATGCAACCATAATGCTAGGGGTAAATATTGGCAGTGGCTCTATCATTGCAAGTAAATCGGTAGTTACCTGCGATGTAGCCCCTTATAGCGTGGTAGGTGGTAATCCGGCAAAAGTAATTAAGCCCGGGTTTGATAGCAACACAATAAGTACGTTATTAGATATAGCTTGGTGGGATTGGAGCAATGAAAAAATCACTGCTCATCTAGATGCCATTACTCAATGTGATTTAAGCGCTTTAATAAAGCTTAAATAACCCATAAGTAACACTCACCTACCACTCAAACATGTACGCCATTTTACTAATGGTTTTTAAAGGCACGTTATGCGTGTTGCGCTTAGCGTATAAATGCTGCATAGACTTGTCTTTTACTTCACCAACAATAACTTCTTTAACTTGATAACCAAGTGCATGTGCTGCTTGAGAGTACGCAATAAACTCCCATTTTTTTATATTGGTGTTATCAACAATTACAAGCGGAATATTTTGCGCTAAAGCATTTATAAAGCGCGCTAAATTTAAATTATGATATTGCGGTAGTTTAAATTTATCAAAGTGATACTCGCCCTGTTCATTGACAAAGTAGTCATCGGTTGAACAAATTAAATACTGGCTTGTATCTACTCCACCAAGCTCATCGGCTAGGGTTTGTGCATAGTAAGACTTACCACTTCCTGGTAGCCCTCTTAAAATAAAAACTTGTTTCATAGCATCCATTTTTGGGTAATGGTAAATATTAAATAGTTAAAATTATGATGTGCTGATTAACCGGCTTAATTGTTACTTATTATTTCATCATTGTAAGCCATTAGAATAACGCTGAAGCAGTTAGCGCGCCCACTAGCTTACAAATTTTGCTCGGTGACTAACTAGCCTCAAGGTTGGCTAATTTCAATCCGTAGAGTCAACACGCAGTAATAATGCCACAAAATCACTAAATTTCAGAGCACCAAATAACAATAGTGGTAATTTAAAGCAAAAAACGCTTTAAAAGTAACCCACTTGCATAAAAACTTTTAAAGAGTTGCTCACAATAGTTTTTTTATTTTATTTAACTAGGTAAGATACACGGTTCAAGTTCAACGCACTAAATTTAACCGCTGCGTTGAGTAGTTAATATTATACAGTTAGGCAACTTATATCATTGGAGTGAAGATGAGCCATTTAGCGATTTCAGAGCTATTAAAAGGCAATGTTGCGGTAGACAGCCAAGTAACAGTAAAAGGCTGGATCCGTACACGCCGCGATTCAAAAGCAGGAATATCATTTTTAGCCGTTCATGACGGTTCGTGTTTTGATCCTATTCAAGCGGTAGTTCCTAATTCACTAAATAATTATGATGAAGTTACTAGCTTAACAGCCGGTTGTTCTGTGTCGGTTACTGGTGTGTTAGTGCAATCTGCAGGTAAAGGTCAGTCATTTGAAATTCAAGCTAATTCTGTAACAGTTTTAGGTTGGGTAGAAAACCCAGATTCATACCCTATGGCCGCTAAGCGCCACAGCATTGAGTATTTACGTGAGCACGCTCACCTTCGCCCACGTACAAACATGATAGGTGCAGTAACACGTGTGCGTAACTGTTTAGCACAAGCTATTCACCGTTTTTACCACGAGCAAGGCTTTTACTGGATCAGTACCCCAATCATCACAGCCAGTGACTGTGAAGGCGCAGGTGAAATGTTCCGCGTATCAACACTTGATATGCAAAACTTGCCACGCACTGATAAAGGCGACGTTGATTACAGCGAAGACTTTTTTGGTAAAGAAGCCTTTTTAACGGTATCCGGCCAGCTAAATGGTGAAACATACGCATCGGCTATGTCAAAAATTTACACCTTTGGCCCAACATTCCGTGCAGAAAACTCAAACACGTCTCGTCACTTAGCTGAGTTTTGGATGGTTGAACCTGAAGTAGCATTTGCTGATTTAGAAGATATTGCAAAACTTGCTGAAAACATGCTTAAGTACGTATTTAAAGCGGTGCTTGAAGAGCGCCGTGACGATATGGAATTTTTTGCACAACGTATCGAAAAAACAGCGATTAGCCGTTTAGAAGAGTTTGTAGAAAAAGACTTTGCCCAAGTTGATTACACTGACGCCGTAGAAATACTTAAATCATGTGGTAAAAAGTTTGAGTACGCCGTTGAATGGGGGGTAGATTTACAATCTGAGCACGAGCGCTACTTAGCTGAAGAGCACTTTAAAGCACCGGTTGTTATTAAAAACTACCCGCGCGATATTAAAGCGTTTTACATGCGCCAAAACGAAGACGGTAAAACCGTTGCCGCTATGGACGTTGTAGCACCAGGCATTGGTGAAATTATTGGTGGTTCACAACGTGAAGAGCGCCTTGATGTGCTTGATGCGCGTTTAGATGAAATGGGCTTAAACAAAGAAGATTACAGCTGGTACCGCGATTTGCGTAAATACGGTAGCGTGCCACACTCTGGCTTTGGTTTAGGTTTTGAACGCCTAGTTGCTTATGTTACAGGTATGGGCAACGTACGTGATGTGATTGCCTTCCCTCGTACTAAAGGCAGTGCAACCTACTAATCAAATTAATTGATTTTAAAAGCCAGCTTTTTTGCTGGCTTTTTAATGTCTGTTGTTTTTAATTATGGCTTTGTAAAATACTGTTTATAAATTAGAGATTTATAAATTTTGAACTATAGTTTTATAACGTATTCGTTATTTGGCTAATAGCATGATAAAAAACCTTATTTTGGCAGCCACCGTACTGCTTTCTTCCTCTAACATTGCAACATCAGTTTCTGATATTGCCCCCGATCACAAGCCTTTACTTATTGGCGGTTCTTCTTCGGTCTCGCACCTGTTGCTTTTATTAAAGCCCAACTATGAAGAGCAAACAAATACGGCCATGCAAGTCCGCTCCATGGGCAGTACTAAAGGCATTAAAGCCATAGCACAAAACATTATTGATATTAGTACTTCATCGCGCTATTTAACCAATGAAGAGCAAGAGCAATACCCTCATGTACGTCAAATTGTTATTGCGCAAGATGCGCTGGTATTTTTTACTAACAAAAAAAATAACATTGATTCGCTAAGCGTAGAGCAACTCAGCGACATTTATGCGGGCAAATATAAAACGTGGCAAGAAGTTAACCCAAATTATAAACCAGAGACACAAAGAGATAATAAAATTCTCCTGTTTAGTAAGGCCTATAACCATGGCACCTTTGATATTTTATTAGAGTTTTTAAACCTATCTTTTATGCGGGTTCCAAATGGTAATACAATTAAACTAAAGCAGGCAGGTAACCACGGGTTATTTCCTAAAATGGAAGTGCAAATGTATGACGAATTTAACCAAGCCCTTGGCATAGTACAACGCATGCCAAATGCCATTGCTTTTGACTCTTACGGTGCAGTCTCGCAGCTGCTTGGCTCTAAAAAAATAAATAAAATAAATTTACTCGGTATCAATGGCGTTAACGTTTCAGATGAAACTATTAAAAATGGTGAGTATACGTTTGTTCGCCCCCTAATTTTATTGGTAAATAGCCAATCGAGCCGCTCTGTAGAGCAAACAGAGGTGTTACTCAATTTATTAAAAGATAAGCGTGTTTTAGATACTTTGTCAGCGCATCATTATTCTATGCTTGAGGTGGAATAAAAAAAGCCGCAGGAACCTAAGTTCACCGCGGCTTTACAACCAGAATATGTTTATAGCGCGTTTTCAAGCTGCGGTAATACCTCAAATAAATCAGCAACTAGGCCGTAATCTGCCACCTGAAATATAGGGGCGTCTGGGTCTTTATTAATCGCTACAATAACTTTTGAGTCTTTCATACCTGCTAAATGTTGAATAGCACCACTTATGCCCACGGCAATATACAGATTAGGCGCTACGATCTTACCCGTTTGCCCTACTTGCATATCGTTAGGTACAAAGCCTGCATCAACGGCAGCACGAGACGCACCAATCGCAGCGCCTAACTTGTCAGCAATACCGTTTAATAAAGCAAAGTTTTCACCATTTTGCATGCCACGACCACCTGATATAACCACCTCTGCTGCAGTTAGCTCAGGACGCTCTGACTCGGTTTGTTCAATACTTACAAAGTCACTTAATTGAGTATCACTTAGTGTATCTAATGCATTTATGCTGGCAGGTGATTGTTGGCTTTGTAAGTCAAAACTACTCGCTCGTACGGTGATCACTTTTTTACTATCAAGCGATTTAACCGTGGCAATTGCATTACCGGCGTAAATGGGGCGTTTAAATGTATCGCTATCTATTACTTCTATTATTTCTGACACTTGCGCAACATCTAAAAGCGCTGCAACGCGAGGCATAAAGTTTTTACCTGTGGTGGTTGCACTGGCAACAATATGCGTATAATTATCGGCAATAGCTAAAACAAGCTCGGCCATATTTTCAGCTAACTGATGCTGATAAAGTGCATTATCGGCCGTGAGTACAGTTGTTACACCTTCAATACTGGCAACCTGTTCGCTCATTGCACCTATATTTAAGCCCACAATAAGTACATCTATATCAAAGCCTAATTTACTTGCCGCATTGATTGTTTTTGAGGTTTCTGGTTTTAGTGCACCGTTATCGTGCTCTGCAATTACAAGTGTTTTCATTTAAATCACCTTTGCCTCTGTTTTAAGTTTCTCTACCAGCTGGGCTACATCTTCAACAATAATACCGCCACTGCGCTTAGCCGGCTCTTCTACTTTCATTAACTGTACGCGGTGTGTTAAATCTACACCTAACGAATCTGCTGCTATTACATCAAGTGGTTTACGCTTTGCTTTCATTATATTTGGCAGCGATGCATAGCGAGGCTCGTTTAAGCGTAAATCGGTAGTTACAATAGCGGGCAGTTTAAGTGCAACAGTTTGCAAGCCACCATCTACCTCACGGGTTACATTCACTGTGTTGGCGTTTATATCCACCTTAGAGGCAAACGTACCTTGGCCGCGCTTAGTTAAAGCCGCCAGCATTTGGCCTGTTTGGTTGTTGTCTGAGTCAATAGATTGCTTGCCTAAAATAACCAGTTCTGGGGCTTCTTGCTCAACTAATTTTGCTAATAATTTAGCAATGTGCAGCGATTCTAGTTTTTCATCGGTTTCGATGTGAATGGCTTTATCTGCACCTAATGCAAGAGCGGTGCGTAGCTGCTCTTGCGCTGCTTTTGCACCAATTGTTACCGCTATAACCTCTGTTGCTGTGCCCGCTTCTTTTAATCGAATGGCTTCTTCTATCGCAATTTCACAAAATGGGTTCATTGCCATTTTTACATTTGCTAAGTCAACGTCGCTGTTGTCAGCCTTTACGCGTGCTTTAACGTTGTAATCGATCACTCTTTTTATTGGAACGAGAACTTTCATAGGAACTCCATCTATATTTAAACCTACAAGCTAATGTGTACGTTAACCTATTTATTTTATGAATTCAGACTACTTCCTGTTGACGTAAACGTCAACCTAAAATAACCTTAAAGTATTCACAGCCTGTAACATTTAATGTGCAAGTATTAAAAAGGCTGCATTGCTTATCTAATTTAGCTAAGCCCGTCATTGATTAAGAGGTTATTATGGTCGAACGTGAAACCATGGAATTTGATGTAGTTATTGTAGGTGCCGGCCCAGCGGGCCTTGCCAGTGCAATTAAGCTCGCACAGCTAGCGCAAGAAAAACAACAAGAACAGACTATCTGTGTTGTAGAAAAAGGCTCCGAGGTAGGCGCGCATATTCTTTCAGGTGCGGTATTTGAAACCAAAGCCTTAGATGAGCTTTTGCCTAACTGGCAAGAGCTAGGCGCTCCCGTCACTACACAAGTAACACAGGATGAAATTTATTGGTTTAATAACAGCGAAAAAGCCACTACTCTTCCTCGCTTTGCGACCCCTAAAACATTTCATAATGAAGGTAATTACATTGTTTCTATGGGCAATGTGTGCCGATGGCTTGCCGAGCAAGCTGAAAATTTAGGCGTTGAAATATTCCCAGGCTTTAGCGCTCACTCTTTAATTATTGAGCAAGACACCGTTAAAGGCATTATGACGGGCGATATGGGCGTTGATAAAGACGGCAATGAAAAAGATGGTTATATGCCAGGTATGGAACTTCGCGCTAAATACACTGTATTTGCTGAGGGGTGTCGCGGCCATTTAGGTAAGCAACTTATCAACGAGTTTGCGCTTGATAAAGATGTGTCACCACAGCACTATGGCTTAGGCTTTAAAGAAATTTGGCAAATAGATGCCAGTAAACACCAGCAAGGTAAAGTAGTGCATGGTACAGGCTGGCCGCTAAATGGCGATACCAATGGCGGCTCTTTTATGTATCACTGCGATAACAATCAAGTGGTTGTAGGGTTAATTGTTGATTTAAATTATTCTAACCCGCATTTAAGCCCGTTTGATGAGTTTCAGCGAATGAAACACCACCCTGTTTTTAAGCAAACCCTTGAAGGGGGTGAACGCATTGCCTATGGCGCCCGTGCAATTGCAAAAGGCGGCCTTCACTCACTGCCTAAAATGCATTTTGCTGGTGGCTTATTAATAGGTTGCGATGCCGGTACACTCAATTTTGCCAAAATTAAAGGTAACCATACCGCAATGAAATCAGGCATGGTGGCGGCAGACGTTATTTTTAAAGCGCTTCAAAATGGCCAAGCTAATACTGATTTAGCTGATTATAACAACGCGTTTGAAAATTCTTGGGCTTATAAAGAGCTTTACCAATCGCGTAATTTTGGCCCCGCTATGCATGCATTAGGTAAGTTTGCTGGGGGTGCGTATAATACCCTTGATCAAAACATCTTCAATGGTGCACTGCCTTTTACCTTTAAAGACAACACGCCCGATTACGATACGCTAAAAGATGCAGCTAACAGCCCTCACATTGACTACCCTAAGCCTGATGGCCTACTTAGCTTTGATAAACTCTCTAGCGTGTTTTTATCTAATACTAACCATGAAGAGTCGCAGCCTTGCCATTTAAAGCTTAAAGATCCCGCCATTCCTATTGCGGTTAATTTAGTAAAGTTTGACGAACCCGCACAGCGCTATTGCCCTGCAGGGGTATACGAAGTGCAACAAATTGAAGGTGAAGATCAGTTTGTGATTAATGCTCAAAACTGTGTGCATTGTAAAACTTGCGACATAAAAGACCCAAGCCAAAACATTACGTGGGTAACACCCGAAGGTGCTGGCGGGCCAAACTACCCTAATATGTAACTATTTTATGCACAAAGGTGCATTAAAAACCTATCTTTTACATATAAATTATAAACCTATCCTAAATTGCAGGGGCTTCGGCCCCTTTTTTACGGTATGCTCATAGATAAGTTTCATAAAGTGAGTATTTAATATGCCGTCGTCAAATGTTGTATTTCGTTTTTTAGCAGAGCCTACCGATGTAAATTTTGGTGGGAAGGTTCATGGTGGTGTGGTCATGAAATGGATTGACCAAGCGGGTTATGCCTGCGCTGCAGGTTGGAGCGGCCATTATTGTGTTACTGTTTCTGTTGCTGGGGTTAAATTTAGACGCCCTATTTTGGTTGGCCAAATTGTCGAAGTTGAAGCAAAAATTGCGCATACAGGGTCAACAAGTATGCAGATATTTATTCAGGTACGGTGTGGCGATCCTAAAACTCAAAACATGGTAGAAACAAACCACTGTGTTATTAGCTTTGTAGCAATGGACGAAACAGGTTACCCGGTAGAGGTTCCTGCTTTTAAAGCACAAACAGAAGAAGATATTAAATTGGAAAACTACGCTATTAAAATGAAACAAATTGCAATTGAGACAGAAAATTTGCTTCATAAAGTATAAAAGTACAATGTAAAATTCACATAGACCGTGTAAAAGGTACAATTTTTACTTAGAAAACAAAAAACTAAAAAAGTTCGCCCTGCTTATAAAAAATACAAAATAGCCGTAAAAATGCCGTATAAGTCGTTTTTACGGCTATTTTGTAACCACAGGCTATTGTTGGCATGCTCACTGCAAATAACTAATTGTCGTTTGATAAGTTAAATCAAACATTTATTATTTTTTTAAAGGAGCTATACAATGATTAAAACACTTTCTCTTTCTGCAATTGCTTTAGCAACACTGGGTTTTAACTCTGCAGCACACGCTGACATTACGGATTTTGATTCTCCTCGCATTTATACAGGTGTTGGTTATGGCCAATACTCATTTGAATTTGAAGACAGCGAAAACGACACTGAATTTGATGACGATGCACAAATGCTAAAAGGTTACATTGGTACACAATTTAACGAGCACTTTAGCGTTGAGTTAGCTTATCAAAACTTTGATGAAGTGAGCGACATCGACAGCAAAGCAGAAGTTGATGGTGTGTCATTAGCAGCTATTTTAGCGGCTCCGCTTTCTGAAAGCTTTTCAGTATATGCTAAAGGTGGTTGGTTTGAATGGGATGCAGATGTAGAGCAAGAGCTTCCTGTTGGTAGCATTTCAGCATCACAAGACGGCGGCGATGTGTTTTACGGCGCAGGTATTCAATACGCATTTTCTAACAATGTTCAAATGCGCTTAGAGTACGAACGCTACGAACTAGATGATGAAATTGACCCTGAAATGGATGTTGCATCAGTATCAATACAATATATGTTTTAATTAGCATTTAAAACACTTAAGGGTGAGCCATGTGCTCACCTTTTTGTTGCTTATACATAATACCCATCCGCAATAATAGTTAATTATTTTGCGGCGCTAAACGTGTCGCTCCAGCCTCAAAATAGCTCCACTTAATTTAGCAAATTGGAATAAACACTAATCGCTATATTTTAAACCGCTTAGTCTAATACCCAATTAAACCAGCTAGTCTAAAATATAACGCATTAACTGTACTGCTATAAATACTAAATAGAGGTAGAATAGCGCCCTATTTTTTAGTTAACTGAGCATTATGAGCGATTATAGCATTTCGGCTGTTGGCCACATTCAATCCCCTTATAAACAAAAGTTTGCAATACCTAGGCAGCCACGTTTAGTGCCTCAAGCTAAAGCCAAACTTATTTTTACTGCTGAGTTTAATCGTGAAGAATTTGTCCGTGGTATTGAAGAGTTTAGCCATATTTGGCTGTTGTTTAGGTTTCATGAAACCGCCGATAAAGGCTATTCAGCTATGGTGCGCCCACCACGTTTAGGCGGTAATGAGCGCAAAGGCGTTTTTGCAACGCGCGCCACATTTAGACCCAATGCCATTGGGATGAGCGCTGTAAAACTTGAAGGTGTTGAGTATAAAAACGGCCAACTTAGTTTACTGCTTGCTGGTATAGATTTACTCGATGGCACGCCTATTGTCGATATAAAGCCTTACTTACCGTATTCAGATGCAATGCATGACGCCAGTGCCGGTTTTGCCGATACCCGACCAGAAACACAAATGAGTGTCGCGTTTTCACCCGAGGCTATTGATTTTATTGCCAAGCAAACACACTATCCTGAGCTTGAAGATTTTATTACTAATGTATTAAAACAAGACCCACGCCCTGCCTATAAAAAACAAAAACAAGGCGAGCAAAGTTATGGTATGACTCTGTATAATTATAATATACGCTGGCAGGTTAACGGCGAGCATAACTTAGTAACAAGTATAGAAAATAACTAAAAAGTGCAGTTAGCGCTTTAGTGTAAAAGCAAGCGCTGGTAAACTTAGCGCCCTATTAAAAAGAACATATTACTTAATTTCGGAAAAATCATGCGTACCAGTCAATATATACTCGCAACACTTAAAGAAACGCCATCAGATGCTGAAATTGTTTCGCATCAATTAATGCTTAGAGCCGGTATGATCCGTCGCGTCGCTTCGGGTTTATATACATGGTTACCCTCTGGTTTACGCGTGCTTCGTAAAGTAGAAAATATTGTTCGTGAAGAAATGGATAAAGCAGGCGCAATAGAAATGTTGATGCCGGTTATTCAACCTGCTGATTTATGGCAAGAGTCTGGCCGTTGGGAGCAATTTGGTCCTGAACTTGTTCGCTTTAATGACCGCCATAACCGTGAGTTTGCGCTAGGTCCTACGCATGAAGAAGTAATTACAGATTTTGTTCGTAAAGAGGTTAGCAGCTATAAACAACTGCCTGTTACTTTGTACCAAGTACAAACTAAAGTGCGCGATGAAAGACGCCCACGCTTTGGTGTAATGCGTGCACGTGAATTTACGATGAAAGATGCGTATTCATTTCATTTAAGTGAAGCGTGTTTAGATGCCACATATAAAGTAATGCACAAAGCGTACTGTAATATTTTTGAACGCTTAAACCTAGAATACCGCCCTGTGCTTGCTGATACAGGCTCTATTGGTGGTAGCTTATCACATGAGTTTCATGTACTTGCTGAATCAGGTGAAGACGCAATTGCCTTTAGTGATGCAAGCGATTATGCAGCTAACATCGAAAAAGCAGAAGCGTTAGCTCCAACTCAAAGTCGTCCTGAGCCATCTAAAGAGCTTAAAGCGTTTCCTACACCAGATGCTAAAACAATTAGCGAGCTTAAAAAGCACTACGGCGTTAAACCACACCGCGGCGTTAAAACATTAATTGTGTACGGTACGCCTGATGAAAATGAACAACGTGGTTTAGTTGCGCTTGTACTACGTGGCGATCACGAGTTAAACGAATTAAAGGCTGAAAAGCACCCACTTGTAGACTCTCCACTTGAAATGGCCACTGAGGCTGACATTGTTGCAGCAATTGGTGCAAAGCCAGGTTCACTTGGCCCTGTGGGTTTATCAATGCCAATTATTGTAGACAGAGCCGCTAATGTAATGGCAGATTTTGTTGCCGGTGCTAATAAAGATGACGAGCACTTTAGCGGAATTAACTGGGATCGCGATGTTAAAGAATATCAAGTTGCTGATATTCGTAACATTGTTGAAGGCGATCCGAGCCCGTGTGGACAAGGTACTCTACAAATTAAACGCGGTATTGAAGTTGGTCATATTTTCCAACTTGGTACTAAGTACTCAGAAGCCATGAAAGCAGGCGTACTGAGCGAGTCGGGTAAAAACCAAGTAATGACTATGGGTTGTTACGGTATTGGTGTTTCGCGCATTGTGGCAGCGGCTATTGAGCAAAATAATGATGATTACGGCATTATTTGGCCACAATCTATTGCCCCATTTGATTTAGCTATTGTGCCAATGAACATGCATAAGTCGCATCGTATTCCTGATATTGCTAATAATCTATACCAAGGTTTAAAAGATGCAGGCCTAGATGTTTTATTTGATGACCGTAAAGAGCGCCCTGGCGTTATGTTTAACGACATGGAATTAATGGGTGTACCTTATACTTTAGTGATTGGTGAGCGTAATCTTGATGAAAATAAGGTTGAGCTTAAAAATCGCCGTACCGGTGAAAAGTTAATGGTTGATTTAGACACCGCAATAGAGACTATAAAAGCGGCTGTTAAAGGTTAATAACACCCACACTTAAAACAAACTTATAAGGCCGCATTTAAACATGCGGCCTTTTTATGCGCGTTTAATGGTAATGTATATAAAAGCTAGTCACCTAATCTCCTTTCCATAACAATAAACTTTAATTAGCTGGTTTGATATAAATTGTCATGGAGGCTTCGCTAAAGTGTCTCATAAGTGTCATTAGATTTATCTACAGTGTTTAATTATTACACTATGGATGACGGGCATGACAAACAATCAACAGCGTAAAAAACAACATTATCCAGCCGTTTGGATATCGGATGTACATTTAGGGTATAAAGACTGTAGAGCCGACTATTTATTAGATTTTTTAAATTCAATTGAATGCGATACGCTTTATTTAGTGGGCGATATTGTTGATTTGTGGTCGATGAAGCGCAGTTTTTATTGGCACCCATCTCATTACCAAGTGCTTAGTTGCATTCAACAAAAAGCCCTTGATGGCACCCGTGTAATATACATACCTGGTAACCACGACGAGACCTTTCGCCACTACATAAATCAAACTTTATTTGGTGTAGAAGTCCACCAGCAGTTTATTCATACCACAAAAGCCAATAAACGCTTTTTACTGCTCCACGGTGATGACTTTGACTCGGCAACCCGCTACAACAAGCTCATTAGTATTGCAGGCGATGCAGGTTACGACTTACTGCTGTTTTTAAATCGATGGACTAACCGAGTTCGTAAAGTGTTTGGCGGTAACTACTATTCGCTTGCTGCATGGATAAAAGCACGCGTACATAAAGCCCGTGAAGCCATAGCGGCTTTTGAAGATGCCGCTATACATGAGGCAAAAAAACAAAAGGTCGATGGCATTATTTGCGGACACATCCATCACCCTAAAATTAAAGTAGTAGATGGCATAGTGTATTGTAATGATGGTGATTGGATTGAAAGCTGTACCGCATTAGTTGAGCAACCAAATGGTAAAATAGAGC
The DNA here is from genome assembly GCF_028598715.1 of Pseudoalteromonas sp. GABNS16E. Classification (NCBI taxonomy): domain Bacteria; kingdom Pseudomonadati; phylum Pseudomonadota; class Gammaproteobacteria; order Alteromonadales; family Pseudoalteromonadaceae; genus Pseudoalteromonas; species Pseudoalteromonas sp. GABNS16E. The sequence goes on along the minus strand of NZ_JAQREZ010000002.1, from coordinate 169,658 downwards.
TTTTGCATTGGTCTGATACGCAAAAAGTACTTGATACAGCCGATGTAACCAGCTTAGTTAAACCTATTCAAACTGATACCAAACCAAGTAAGTCAGCAGCGTAACTGCTGACTTAGCCCATTTAGTTTAACCAGGTTAGTAGCCTATTTTTAAGTGTTTTAGGCTTTATTGGCTTGGTAATATAATCATTCATGCCGGCGGTAATGCAACGCTCTCTATCGCCTTCCATTGCACTTGCGGTCATGGCAATAATTGGAATGCTAATATACTCAACCCCAGCTTTAGCATTTCTTATTTCGCTGGTGGTATCGTAGCCATCTAGGTTAGGCATTTGGCAATCCATTAAAATTAAGTCAAACGGTTGCTCTTGATTAAATTTAAGGGCAGAGAGTGCTTCTATACCATCACTTGCACAGGTAATTTTTATCCCTGTGCGTTTTAAAATAGCCTTAGCTACCTCAATGTTAATCATGTTGTCGTCTACCAATAATACATGATACTTAGACAACTCAGGCTCTGGCTCTATGTCGTTTGCTTGTTTAGGCGCGGTTAAAACAAACTCATTATTAGCGCCAAAAATACTGCCTAGCTTATAGGTAAATTGATCTTGCGTAAGTGGTTTGTGCAAAATGTGGCTATGCTCAGGAAACACCTTTTTAGATTGCTTATTAACCACCATGTCTCGCAATATAAGCACATATTTTTTATCTGCCTTTTCGCAGTAGCTTATTAGCGCATTAACTTGCGGGTGTTCGTCATCAATAATCAGTAAATCGGCATCAAATTCGCTGTGTTCACTAAAGTAGTCGAGCCTTGTAATATGGCTTGGCTGAATTTTACAGGTTTGAGTTAATAATCCGCATACATTTTTAAATACGTTATCGCGCGCAATAAGCGCCGCCACACTGACTTCTTTTGAAAGCTCAATTCCGGTATTAAGTTTTTGCTGTTGCGCCACATGTAACTCTACCGTGGCAATAAAGGTGCTGCCTACGCCCTTTTCACTGCTAACGGTGATATTACCGCCCATTAATAGCGCCAATTTTTTACATATAGATAACCCTAAACCGGTGCCACCAAAATGGCGCGTAGTGCTTGAATCTTCTTGGGTAAACACATCGAACAGTTTATCGATGTTTTCAGGGGCAATACCAATACCGGTGTCTTTAATTATAAAGCTCATTAAAATTTTACTGTCGGTAATGTATTTAGAGTTTAAGGTTAAACTTACTTCGCCTTTATGCGTAAACTTAAACGCATTATTTATTAGATTAATTAAAATTTGCTTAAGGCGATGGCTATCACCAATAACCATTCTATCAACCACGTTTTGGGTATTTAAAAAGACCTCTAACCCTTTACGTTGGCCCTGCAGCGCAATCGAATTAATCATATCGCTACAGACAGAGATAACATCAAACGAGTGATTATCAATATCTAGTTTACCCGCTTCAATTTTAGAAAAATCTAAAATATCGTTAATTAAATTCATTAACGAGTGCGCACTGCTATTAGCTAATTTTAAATAGTGTTGCTGTTGCTCAGTGAGGCTGTCTTCTTTAAGCATTTCAAGCATGCCTAAAACACCGTTCATGGGTGTGCGTATTTCGTGGGAAATATTGGCTACAAAGTCACTTTTTGCTTGGCTTGCGGCAAGGGCTTGGTCAATCGCTCGCTCAAGTTCAACAGTACGCTGAGATACCTTTAACTCTAACGTGCTATTTAAACCCTGTAACTGTGATTGAGTTTGCTTTAACGAGCTGATATTACGCAAAATAGCAGCAACCTGATAACGATTGCTAAATACATCAAATACGCTGGTCAGCGTGATTGAATAATATTCTTTATTGCCATCATCACCAGTATAAACCGCTTCAAATGGCATTTTAGAGCCATGCTCTATGGTTTCACTAATGCAGTTTTTATCTTCATCTGCAAGGGTAAATAAGTTACTAAAGCGGGTGTTGTCATTACCTAGCCTACTTGCAAAAACTTTTTTAGCCGTTTGATTACAGTGAATAATGGTTTCATCACTGTCTATGGTAAAAATAGCGTCGAGTGAATTTTCAATCACTTTATTATTTTGCTCTGTTAAAGAGTGTATAAGCAGCTTGCGATTAATATAACGCTGATATAACAGCGTAATAATTATAAATATGGTAAAAAATGTGGCGGTGATGGCAATAAAACTTTCGCGCCTTTTTGCAACGCGTTCCAACAAGGTTTCAGAATCAATAGAAACGGCCATCTCTAACGGCAGCATGGCAATTTCGCCTTCAAAACTTACCCGTTTATTTAAAAAGTACTGTTTTGGCGCATCACCTATTAACAAGGTTTCGTGAGAGTTCATGTTTTGGGTGGGGCTAAATTCATCGCTCCAGGTTTTGGCTTGGTTAAATTCAAAGCCAAACCGTAAATCAGGGTTTGGGTGGTATAAAAATTCGCTTTCATTATTAAGCAAATAAATATTAATCCCAGGTGGAAGTTCAAACGTTAAACTTTCAAATAACTTATCTGCGGAGTAATTTGTCACTAAAATTGCAAACACTTGCTTTAAATGATCGAACACAGGCTTAGCTACGCGGTAGGTACTCACAAAGGTTTTTTGTATTTCACCGTTTTCGCGGTTGTAGTTAATAGGCGATATATACACGCTTTTTTCATCAAGCATGCTGGCTTTAAGTACGTAGTCTCGCCCGCCTTTTTTTTGCAGTTGTGCGCCCTCTAGCCTAATTATGTCACCTAAAAAGCGGTCTACACGTACTATCTCTTGGCCATTTTCAGCAAGCATAATGTAACGTGCTTGCAAAATAGAATCGTCGGTTTGCATAAACCCGCTAAAAATATCAGCAAGGCGGTCTTGCCATACAGCAATTGGGGTTTGTAATAGTGGGTCGATTAATTGGTTATCGGTCGCTCTAGATATACCTTGAATAGGTGGAGTGGCGTTTAAAAAGCGAATAGCGGTAATACTGTCGTTTAAATGGTTTTTTAAAGACGCGGCTTTTGTTTCAAGCTCACGATTGAGTTCACTACGAGCATCGTTATATATCTCTGCGCGCACTTTTTTTTCAAACACATACACCGAAGGCAATGCAATAACTAAAAAAACAATAATGGCAACCAGTAATAATTTATTACCTTTTGCTGCTGTTATAAATACATTCCTTTTTAGCATTGAACCCTCACTCCTCACTATTTTCTAGGTTAGATTATAGAGGATTATTTGATAAAAAATAGAAGTAAAAATAATTAGTTACTTAAAAAAGTGTAATTAAAGTTTGAACAAATACTCTAAACCAATCACTTAGTATTACTATTAAAAAGCAGTGTTAATTTAAGATGAATACCATTCTAAAAAACATACAAATTAATATAGACGGCAAATAAAAAAATTATAAGCGATAACAGTTAATGGGTAGTAAAGGTAAACGAGCAAGGCATTACCCTGCCCGTTTATAAAACCTTAAACTATCTAAATAATACGTCTTCGCGGTTAAACCACTTAACACAAAAGGCAAGTAACGCGCCGGCTATAATAGCTGTTGCTAAAAATATTAAGCCTACAAGGGTGTAATCTACCGTGCCTTTAACAATTTCTTTAATTGCGAGCGCTACATTAGTAACAGGAATAAAAGCAGTTTTAGCTGTTAGCTCTACATTAGGCATAATGGATACAATGATGGGAAAAAACACCCCCATACTCAATGGTGCCATGTAGTTTTGGGCCTCTTTAAATGTACGAGCATAAATAGATATTGCTAACGCCAATGCTGAGAATATCGCGGCAATAGGTAGTAACAATACAAAAATCATTAATAAATCGCTTACCGCTAATGAGCTAAATGCTGTTTTAATTACTTCTAGGTCTGCAAATGCAAGGGCTACAGCTATCCACCCGCCCATACTGAGTACAGTTATAGTTGTTGATGCAATTGAGGTTGTCAGTAAGGTTATAAATTTGCCTAGTACCAGCTCTGTACGCGTAATAGGTGTAAGCAATAAGGTTTCTAATGTACCGCGCTCTTTTTCACCTGCACCTAAATCTATTGCTGGGTACGTAGCGCCCATAAGAACTATGGGAATAAGTAGGTAGGGCAAAAAGCCACCTAGTTTTTCACCTAAGTTTTCACGTTTATCGGCGGTATCTACCTTTACTACTTCAATAGGGGTTAAAAGTGCTAAATGGGCTTCTTTTTCAATACCAAAACTGATTAATTTTTCTGTTTGTAATGCATCGCTATACTCTTTGGCGAGCTCTTTTACACGCTGAAATAAAAAGTTGATAGATTTAGCATCATTAAATACCACTTCCCACTTACTTTGCTGGGCATCATTTAAGGCTTGTTTAGCGTTAGTGGGTAAATATATACCCATGTCTATATCACCTGCGATTACCCCTTCTTTTAGCTCTTCAATGCTATTAAAGGTTTTAGCACCTTTATAAAGTTCAAAGCTTTTATGATAAAACACTTTTTCGGTAAACTCTGGCGCGTAGTCGCCATTAATAATGGCGTAGGTATGTACCTTTTGTTCAGCATCGAGTGCCGCTTGAGAGCTAATAAACGCCATAACGGCAAATAATAAGGGAAACACCGCAACGGGTAGAGCGACTACAAACAACAAGGTTTTTTTATCGCGTAAGAGTTCTGTTAATTCCTTTTTAAAAACTTCAAACATCGTGTTTCTCCGTTAAAATATTCATAAACGCTTGGTTTAGCTCTTCACTATTACCTGCCTGTTTGAATTCAGCAAGTGTGCCATCAAAGCAGCTTACGCCTTCATTAATTACCGCAACACGGTCACATAAAAGGGCGACTTCATCTAAATGGTGCGTTGAAAAAATAACAGGCGTGCCTTGCGCCTTTAAGCCTTTTATAAAGTTGATCACTGTTTGTGTGGTCATGATATCAAGGCCTGTGGTTGGCTCATCGAGTACCACCACTTCTGGGTGATGTACCACAGCGCGTGCAATATTGGCTTTTTGCTTCATGCCGGTAGATAGGTTTTCTGCACGTTTATCAATAAATTTATGCATGTCGAGCAAAGTAAAAAGTTCTTCACAACGAGCCGCTATTTGCTCTTTGTTCATTCCATGAAGCTTTGCAAAGTATTCAATATTTTCTTTAACGGTCAGGCGACCATACAAACCAGTTGAACCGGATAAAAAACCAATAGACTTGCGCCCTACTAACGGCTTTTTAATTATGTCGTTGCCGGCAATAGTTATTGTGCCTTCATCGGGCTTAAGTGCAGTTGAGAGCATACGCAATGTAGTAGTTTTACCCGCGCCATTAGGGCCAAGTAACCCTAACACTTCACCTTTTGCACATTGAAAGCTGACATCTCTTACAGAATGAAAAAAATCTTTATCTTCACGCGGGTCTATATCATCAACTTTATTTTTTTTATGATCCTTGGTTAACTTAAACTTTTTTTTAAGCCCTGCGACTTCTATCATTTTCGTATCCTTCGTTTAGCTCTAAAGTAGTCGGTATTATCATAGAACAATTCATTCTCATTTGCGTCATGCCACCCTGGTACACCTAATAATGGCAATGGAGAAAGCTGTTTGTTATCGGCTAAGCAATGCTCTATTTTTATCTTCTCATAAAGTACTTGGTCTAGGTACTGATATTGAGTAACTAAATCTTTACAAAATATTTCATCCGGTACACTTACAAATAACGCTTTACCCGTTAAACCAATATAGGGTTTTGTAAGCATTTCATAATTAGCGTGGCCAAACATAAAAGGTTGTATTGTTTTGCCCCACTCTTCACGGTGAGTTATAAATGCAGTTTTCCATTGGTGCTCTGTTAAAAGCGTTTGCCACTTAGTATCACTAATGGCAAGCACCACGCCGCACTCGTCAAATAATGTGAGTGCATTACGATGTTTAGTACGTTGCTTTAAGCCATGTTGCGCTATTTCTTGTACGTGACGCTGATTAATAAGCGCCTTGGTTTTTGGAAACAAACACCAAATAAAGCCACCAAATAAGTCGTGCCAATTTTTACTACGTGTAGGCACTACGCCAGTTTCAAAAATGACTTGCTCGTAATAGCGCTCACCAAAATCAACGTTTGCATCGTCTTCAAACGTTATTGGGAGGTTATTAGCATTAATGGCATTCAAATACACAGTGAACCAATCGGGGGTTGGCCAATCAGTTTGTTTATCAATATTAAACAGTGTTCGTAAGTGCTCAAACGCACCGCTTTTCAAACTACTAACTTGCCATTGCTCGGGCGGAGTAAAGCGCTTCATTTATACCTTTAACAATTTATGCTGTTAATTTGCGGGCAGTTTACCGCAAAAACTGGTTCTAATTAATAGAAGTTAATATACTAATCACATCTTAGAACAAGAATAGAGCTACTATGAAACGATATTTCTCTCTCACACTGATTGCTGGCGCTGTATTAGCTGGCTGTGCAACAACAAGTATTACACCTACCGATGTAACAAATGGTTACAACAGTATTAAAGCAGATGAACTTGCAGCGCACATTAAAGTGCTTGCCTCTGATGAATTTGGCGGTAGAGCGCCTTCATCTGAAGGTGAAAAGTTAACGCTTGATTACTTAACTACACAATTTAAAGCATTAGGGTTTGAACCTGGTAATGGTGATAGCTTTTTACAAGAAGTGCCGCTTGTTTCATTAGAAGCTGATTCAAATATGGTATTAAGTATTGGTGGTAAAGATTATCAATACAAAAAAGACATGGTTATGGGCAGTAGCCGCATTAGCGCACAAGAAGGGATTGAAAATTCAGAGCTTGTCTTCGTAGGTTACGGTGTAAATGCCCCTGAATATAACTGGAACGATTACGAAGGCCTAGACGTAAAAGGCAAAACTGTTGTAATGCTTGTTAACGATCCGGGTTTTGCTACAAAAGATCCTACGTTATTTACCGGCGATGCAATGACCTACTACGGCCGCTGGACTTATAAATATGAAGAAGCGAGTCGTCAAGGTGCAGCCGGTGCTATCATCATTCACGAAACCGCCCCTGCATCATACCCGTGGTCAGTGGTTGAAAACTCGTGGAGCGGTGAGCAGTTTGGTTTTCAAAAAGAGAACAACAATATGGACCGCGTTGCGGTTGAAGGCTGGGTAACCACTGATGTAGCAAAAGAGTTATTTGCTAAGGCGGGTCTTGATTTTGAGACTGCAAAAGCCAATGCAGCTAAAGGTGCGTATAACGTTGACATGGGCGATTTAACTGCATCGGTTAATGTTAAAAATACAATTAAAAAATCGGTGTCGTATAACTTTATTGCCACGTTGCCGGGTAGCGAAAAAGCGGATGAACATGTTATTTATTCAGCGCATTGGGATCACCTAGGTACAGATACAACCCGTAAGGGCGACCAAATTTATAATGGGGCACACGATAACGCCACAGGCACTGCGGGGCTAATTGAGGTTGCAGAGGCATTTACTAAGCTGCCAAAGCACCCTACTCGCTCAATGACATTTTTAGCTGTTACGGCTGAAGAGCAAGGCTTACTTGGATCTAAATACTACGCTGCTAACCCAGTTATTGCTGCCGATAAAACAGTCGCCAATATAAACATGGATAGCCTAAACTTATTAGGTAAAGTAAAAGACATGAACGTAGTAGGTTTAGGTAAGTCGCAAATGGACGACCTACTAGCCAAAGCAGCAAAAGAGCAAGGTAGAACAATAGCAGGCGACCCTAAACCATCTTCAGGTGGTTATTACCGCTCTGATCACTTTGCATTTGCAAACATGGGTATTCCGGCTATGTATGCAGGCGGCGGTACTGTTGCTGCTGATGAGGATACAGCAAATTATCGTAAACGTATGAGCTTAGTGCTACGTGGTTGCTACCATCAACCCTGTGACAGATACCGCGATGAGTGGGATTTATCGGGTGCGGTGCAAGACTTACAATTGTTTTATAAAGTAGGCTTTGATATTTCTGAGCAAGCACAATGGCCAGCATGGTACGAAAACTCAGAGTTTCAACGCAAATAATGTATTTAGCCTGAGCGTAGGTTATTTACCATCGAAAAACTCAAACTGAGCTATCGATTTAAATAGATGCAAATGATATTGATTATCATTTGCAAAATGTATACAGTGTGTCCTAGTTAAAATAAAACTGGGGCACACTTATGATTTTACTCTCTCAAATAGGATTTATTACGCCAGCTTCCAAACGGTTTGTTAGCCAAAATAAACGCTTACTCCTACCACTTTTTTTATTGGTATGTTTAGCTGTTCCTAGTCTTCGCGAAATAACCATTACTGCTCTCAGTGATGCGTTTTTTCAGGTTAGTGTATTTGTAGCGGCTACGTTACTTATTTACTACTACGCAATTGAACATATCCCTCAATTAGAAATGAGCTACTTAAGCGCTAAATCTAAGTCGCTTGAAGTGCTGTTTGCATCCGTTCTTGGCGCTTTACCCGGCTGTGGTGGTGCAATTGTTGTGGTTACTCAATACACTAAAGGCCAAGCAAGCTTTGGGGCTATTGTTGCTGTACTTACCGCCACAATGGGCGATGCTGCTTTTTTACTGCTTGCTACGCGCCCTACTGAAGGCTTAACAATAATGGCTATAGGTTTAGTGGTAGGCACGCTGTGTGGATTAATAGTTAATGCAATTCACAAACCTGATTTTTTACGTCCCAGCGCACAAGAGCAAAAACACCAAGTAAAAGTTTTGCCCACTAAAATAATAAAAATTAGCAAACCTGTGTGGATGTTTGCCATTATTCCAAGTTTAATCATTGCGTTTTTAATTGCATTTAATGTGGACTTTAACCAATTTGGTCAATATACCAGCACCGGTATTAGCTTATTTGGTGCAGCAATGGCACTGTTTACGGTTGTTATATGGGCCTACTCTTCTAAAGGCGAAAGCTATAAAGAAGTAACCTCTGAAGACGATGAATGTAATCCGCCTTCAAAGCTTATAAAAGTATTACAAGATACCCATTTTGTAACTGCTTGGGTGGTGGCTTCGTTCATGCTGTTTGAAATATTAGTCAGTGTGGTAGGCCTTGATTTAAAAACCTGGTTTATGCACTACGCCTATTTAGCACCGTTAATTGCAGTCGTCATTGGTTTTTTACCTGGCTGTGGACCACAAATAATTGTAACCACGCTTTATATACAGGGCATTATTCCTTTTAGTGCATTAGCTGCTAATGCGATTTCAAATGATGGCGATGCGTTGTTTCCTGCTATTGCAATGGCGCCAAAAGCGGCTGTAATTGCTACCTTGTATACCTCTATACCTGCTTTAGTTGTTGGTTACGGGCTTTACTTTTTAAGTTAACAGTTTAAAAAATCATAAGTACAAAAAAGCTCAGCAATTGCTGAGCTTTTTTAATGTTAGCGTATTATTTATACAGAAACAGGTTCAGCCGCTAACTCTTTTGGATTTGGGCCATAATCGTTCTCACCTTCATGTGAGTCTTGCGCAAGGAATACAATTATAACAATCCAGCCAATGATTGGCACTAACCAAAGTAGCTGCCACCAGCCAGAACGGCCAGTATCGTGTAAACGGCGTGCGCCAGCGCTCAATTGAGGAATTAACAGTGCCAAGCTATAGACAGTACCAATTACAGCTACACCCATTAGCTCATCAACAACACCTAGTACTATGCTGATTAATAAATTTATTAAGTAAAACATCCAAAATGCTTTACGGCGATTACGTCCTGAAAAATCTGCGTAGCTACGCAGCGCGTTCATATAATGTTCCATTACAATTCCTTAGTGTTAGTTTTTATATTCCCTAGCGGGTTTGTTTTATTACCTTTTAGTAACATTTGTATCTTAATTAAAAACACCGCGCTTTAAAACAAAAAACCAGCAAATTGCTGGTTTTTTGTCAGTTTAATTTTTAACTCATTGCCATCATCATTGCCGATGGGTTTTCTAAATACGATTTCCACAAGTTATTAAAGCGAGCAATTGTACCGCCATCAATAACGCGGTGATCGCCAGACCAACTCACTTGCATAATAGCTTTACTCACAACTTGCCCGCTTTCATCAAAGCGCGGTAAGTGTTGTAACTTCCCTAATGCTACAATAGCAACTTCTGGCTTATTAATAATCGGGGTCGCAATAGTGCCGCCAATTGCCCCAATATTTGAAATGCTAATGGTGCCCCCTTTTAAGTCATCTGGCGCTACGCGCCCCTCGCGTGCTGCATCAGTTAAGCTTGTTAAACTGTTTGCAACTTCAACAATACTCTTAGATTGGCACGATTTAATGTTAGGTACTAGCAAACCCACTTTTGAATCCACTGCTACCCCAATATTATGATCGTCATAGTAGGTAAGCTCAGTGCAATCATCATTTACTTTAGAATTAAGCACTGGGTACTCTTTCATCGCAAGCGATAACGCTTTGATAAAAAATGGCATCATAGTGAGCTTTACACCTTGCGCTTTATATTGCTCTTTTAAACTCGCTCGCAGGGCAATTAATTGCGTTAAGTCTATCTCGTCACTAAAGGTAAAGTGAGGGATTGTAGAGACCGAGGCCATCATTTGCTTTGCCATAGCCGCTTTAATGCCTTTAATTGGCTCTGCTCGCATACCACCGCTTTGTGTTTGTGGCGATTGTGGCTCTTTATTTTGAGCAACGCTGTTTTGAGTAGTAGCACTACTAAGTGGTGATGTATCTATTGTATTAGGTACCTCACCTTTAATAAATTCTTCTATGTCTTGTTTATAAATACGGCCATTTTTACCACTGCCCGGTACGCACGTTAAATCAACATCAAGCTCTCGCGCTTTGCGCCTTACAGCTGGTGAGGCAACCGCTTTTTTATTAACAACTTTATTTGCTGTTGTTTGCTGCGTTGCTACAGATTTACCTGCCGCTTTACTTTGTGCTTTTACAACGGCTTCGTTTACATCTACATTTGGTTTAGCTGTACTGCCGGCTATGCTCATTTGAAATAACGGGCTATGTACCTGAGCAATTTCACCTTTTTGATAGTAAAGCTTTTGCACTGTACCTGTGTATTTAGCCGGAATTTGTACCAGTGCTTTGTCAGTCATTACATCGCACACAGCCTGATCTTCTTGTATTTCATCGCCTTCGGCCACTAGCCAATCAACTATTTCACACTCAACAATCCCCTCACCAATATCTGGAAGAATAAAATCTTCTAAATGCTCTGACGATGCGTTGTCGCTTTGTGTATTTTGCACTTGCTCTGTGTGTGTTTCATCGCTTTGGCTTTGCTCATCGGCTACATTCATAGCAAACAAGGGTGCATGAACCTGCGCTATCTCCCCTTTTTGATAATACAATTTAGTGATTACGCCATCGTGCACAGCCGGTATTTGCACTAGGGCTTTATCGGTCATCACGTCACAAATGGGTTGATCTTCTTTTACTGTGTCACCCTCTTGTATTAGCCATTCAACCACTTCGCACTCAACAATGCCTTCACCAATATCGGGTAATATAAAATCTTTAGCCATGGTATCCCCTAAAAATCCATTGATTGTTTAATTGCGGCCATTACTTTTAGCGCATCAGGCACATATTCTTTTTCAAGTGCTAATGGGTAAGGTGTATCTAACCCACATACTCGCATAATAGGTGACTCAAGGTGTAAAAAGCACTCTTGCTGAATAGTCGCCGCAATTTCGGCACCAAAGCCATTGGTAATAGGCGCTTCGTGGCTTATCACTAAACGTCCTGTTTTAGTAACCGACTTAGCAATTGTCTCAACATCCCAAGGTAATATGCTTCTAAGGTCAATCACCTCACAACTAATGCCTTGTTCATTGGCTTGTTTTGCTGCGTTTTCAACAATTTCCATTTGCGCGCCCCACGCAAGTACAGTGATATCTGTACCTTCTTGTACTACTTCTGCTTTACCCAGCTCAATGCTGTAATCATCTTCTGGTACTTCGCCGGTAGAAGCGCGGTATAAACGTTTAGGCTCGAAGAAAATAACGGGGTTATCGTCTTTAATACTTGCTCTTAGTAACCCTTTTGCTTGGTAAGGGTTACGCGGCACCACTATTTTTAGCCCTGGCGTATGGGCAAAGTATGCCTCTGGCGATTGTGAGTGATATAAGCCCCCCGCAATACCGCCACCATACGGTGTTCGTATCGTTAAATTGCCCACGTTAAATTCATTACCACTGCGGTATCTAAACTTGGCAGACTCATTAACTATTTGATCAAATGCCGGAAAAATATAATCAGCAAATTGTATTTCAGCAAGTGCAGGCGCGCCAAACGCGGCTAAGCCATTGGCAAAGCCTAAAATACCTTGCTCTGTAAGCGGTGTGTTAAATACGCGGTGTTTACCGTACTTTTCTTGCAAACCTGAGGTCGCTCTAAAAACACCACCAAAATAGCCAACATCTTCACCAAAAATACACGCCTGAGGGTGCTCATTCATGGTGATATCGAGCGCAGAATTAATTGCGTGTAGCATGTTCATTTTAGCCATTACTTAATTCTCCCTGCTGTGATTGGGTACGCATCTGGGTGCAGCTTTATATGTGCTTTTAAATCGTTATATTGTCGCTCAAGTGAGGGAATTGGCGTATCGTAAACATCTGATATTAGCTCTTCAAGCGCTGGCTTTTGCACTTTTTCAGCACGTTTAAGGGCGGCTAAAATATCTTCACGAATAGTGTCTTTCGCTTTAGCATCGTCCTCTTCGTTTAACCACTCTTGCTTGATCAACCATTTTTTAAATTTATCAATTGGGCAAACTTTATGGGTGGCCTCTTCATCTTTTGAGCGGTAACCACTTGGGTCATCTGAGGTTGAGTGAGCGCCTAATCTGTACGCTATTGACTCAATTAATACCGGCTCGCCCTGCGTTGCTGCCATTTCGCGGGCCTTTTGTGTTGCTGCAAACACGGCTAATGCATCTGAGCCATCAACTCGTATGGTTTTAATGCCATACCCTACGCCTCGCGATGCTATACCATCGCCTTTAAATTGCTCATCTGCAGGTGTTGATATTGCATACCCGTTATTACGTGCAAAAAATATAACAGGGGCTTTGTGAACCGCAGCCATATTTAAACCCGCATGAAAGTCACCTTCAGATGCTGCGCCCTCACCAAAGTAACAAATCGTCACATTATCTATGGTGCTTGCAAGCTCGCCGGTTTTTGCGTCAATGTGTTTTACTTTTTGCCCGTAGGCATACCCTGTAGCTTGAGGAATTTGCGTACCGAGGGGCGATGATATGGTCATATAATTTAATTCTTTTGAACCATAATGAATCGGCATTTGGCGCCCTTTTCCTAAATCTAACTCATTAGAAAACATTTGATTCATAAATTGATCAAGCGTAAATCCGCGGTAATGCAAAGCGGCTTGCTCGCGGTATTGCGCCATAATCATGTCATCTTGATCAAGTGCGGCAGCAGAGGCAGTAACAGCGGCTTCTTCACCTAAACATTGCATATAAAAGCTTACACGGCCTTGGCGCTGCGCGCCTTGCATCCGCTCATCGAGTAGGCGAATAAAACGCATTGTTTCGTATAGTTTAATCGCTGTGTGTTTAGAAATAGTCGGTGCGGTAGCACTAGGATGAATGTCGCCGTCCTCAGTTAAAATACTAAGGGTTGGAATAGTTAGCGCATGACCGTCTATAAACTCGAGGTCGTGGTTAATATTCAGCGATACGTTATTTGGATTACTCATAACCTACCTTCTCTTGTTGTCTGTGATACAGCACCCCTTTTAAAGTTTTTATTATGGGTGAGGCTTGCGAATAAACTTTGCAGCATCTGCGCTGTATTTAATTAAAGCTGCCACCACCTTACGTTAACGTAAGATGTTATTCAACAAGTGTAAGACGAAACAAAAGTAAAATACGATTAAAAAGATGGAAAGTTAACTGTACGCATTTATTAAACTAATAAAAACATACAGTTAAATATTTAAGGTGAGTGGTCTGATGAGTTTTATTAGACGAAATTACTATCTACTTGCATAGGAATAACGGTAAGCAATGCCCTTTGCCCAAGCCCAACGTGCGCATTTGGAAAAATAATAGCTTCCCCTTCCACATCGGCATAATAAGGGGTATCGCCGTCTGTTGCTAGCAACTCACCTTTAGCAAACCCTGTGAAATTTTCTGCATCATCAGAAAACGGAAAGCTAAAGTCCTGCTGCGTTCTATTAATTGTGCGATGTACGGCAAACAGCTCAAAGTCACTTGCATTAAATTGAGGGTATTGGACTTCTTTTTGGCTAATTAATGCAGTTAGCGTTTGCTTGGTTTTTGCAAAGCGAGCCATGTCGTTTTCACCAAACGGTTTAACTTGACCCAGTTCAACGGTAAATGAATCAGCGCCATGAACAAACGAAGAATAGTAACTGAATGTGGTTGCCGGTGATTTCATCATCAATACGGTATTTACACCGCAGCTAAGTAAAAATTGTAACTGCGATTTTTTCCATGGTTTACCATGAAGATAAGGATACACAGCGAATTTTTCATTTTTTGAGCCACGTATAGCAGTATGTAAATCATAATGATAACGTGCACTGCCTTGATCACCCCGTGCAAAAAAGTCAGTTACATACTCTTCTAGTTTTGCTGCGCGTTTGCGCTCATCATTCATTGGCACACCCTCAACAGTGTGGTGGCCATTAAACAAACGGTTTAGGTTTTCTTCTACAAAGCGCAGGCCAATATTTATTGATTTTGGATTACCAAATATAAAGAGCACACGCTGATTTAATGCAAGCTCCCCTTTTATTATGGTTTTTATTAGCTCGTCACATATTTCTATAGGTGCGGTTTCGTTACCGTGTACAGCGCTTGAAAGCACAACATCTTTTGTTGTTGTGCCCTGTGGTTGAAATTCAATAACACCTGTATCGTGAACGGTTACGCGCGTGCCATTTTCTAAAGCAAATTCACTTGCCTCTAAATGCCATTCATTGTCGCGACTGAGTGTTAAAAAATCGCCGCTATTTATTAGTTCATTTAAATAATCTGGTTTGGCTAACATGATAAGCCCTTTTATAGTGTGAGAGATACAAACAAAAACGGCTGAATAAATCAGCCGTTTTTAAATAGTGTAAGCCGTGTTAGCTGATCACAGAATCAACTAATTGCTTCGCTTCTTTTTCTAGTAGTGCTAAATGCTCTTCACCTTTGAAAGACTCAAGATAAATTTTATAAATATCTTCAGTACCAGAAGGACGCGCTGCAAACCAGCCGTTTTCAGTCACTACTTTTAAGCCGCCAATGGCCGCATCATTGCCAGGGGCATGAGTCAGTTTTTGTAAAATAGGTTCACCAGCTAATGTATCGGCTTTAACATCGCTTGCACTAAGTGCTTTTAAACGTGACTTTTGCGCACTGCTAGCAGGGGCATCTAAACGCTTGTATAGTGGAGAGCCAAATTCTTGCTCTAGCTCTTTATAAAGCGCTGATGGTGTTTTACCTGTTACTGCGAGTATTTCAGCTGCAAGTAACCCCATAATAAAGCCGTCTTTGTCGGTACACCATACGCTGCCATCAAATCGTAAAAACGCAGCGCCCGCACTTTCTTCGCCACCAAAGGCAAGCTTGCCTTTGTTTAAGCCATCTACAAACCATTTAAAGCCAACCGGCACTTCTTTAACTTTACGCTCATTACGTGCTACTACGCGGTCAATCATTGAGCTAGAAACCAGCGTTTTGCCAATTTCTACACTGCTGTCCCAGTCGCGGTGTTTTAATAAATAATCAATCGCTACCGCTAAAAAGTGATTAGGATTCATTAACCCATCTGGGGTAACAATACCGTGGCGGTCGTAATCTGGGTCGTTGCCAATAGCAATATCAAAGTCGTCTTTTAATTTAATTAAATTAGCCATTGAGTAAGGTGATGAACAATCCATACGGATTTTGCCATCTTTATCAAGTGGCATAAATGCAAAACGCGGATCAACACTGTCGTTTACTACGGTCAAATCTAAATTATATTTTTGCGCTATTAATGGCCAGAAGTTAATACCAGAGCCACCAAGCGGGTCAATACCTACTTTAATACCCGCATCGCTAACGGCTTTTAAATTAACGATATTTTCTAAGTCGTTAATGTATGGCGTCATTAGGTCTTCGTATTTAATAAACCCTGAACGCGATGCTTTAGCAAATGGAAACAGCTCAACTTCTACTAAATCTTCTAATAGTAATTGATTTGCTCTGTCTTCAATCCATTTAGTTACGTCGGTATCTGCTGGGCCGCCGTTAGGTGGATTGTATTTAAAGCCACCGTCTTCTGGCGGGTTATGTGAAGGCGTTACCACAATACCATCGGCTAATTCGTTAGGATTTAATTTGTTATGGCACACAATAGCATGGCTAATGACAGGGGTTGGCGTGTAATCGTGATTTTGCTGGGTGATTACTTGCACCTCATTAGCCACTAATACTTCTATGGCAGAGTTAAAAGCAGCTTCACTTAATGCATGCGTATCTTTACCTAAAAAAAGCGGACCAAAAATGTCGTTTTGCTTTCTGTAGTCACAAATAGCTTGTGTAATGGCTAAAATATGAGATTCGTTAAACTTAACATCGTAAGAGCAACCACGGTGACCCGACGTACCAAAAGCAACACAATGCTCTGGGTTTTGCTCTAAGTCTGGCTCATTTAAGTAATAAGCCGATACCAGTTTTGGTACGTTAACTAAAGTTGAATGTGGCGCAGTTTTCCCAGCACCTGAATGAATAGCCATGTTTATTTCCTTACAAGTAATCGCGAATTTCTTCTGCTTGCTCTGCTGAATAACCTAAGCACAGCGCAACCTCGTGTAGCATCATTTTTTTACGTGTCGTGTTTGAATTTGTCATTACCCAGTACTCACTGTCGGTAATGTTTTTAGGGTTCATACTACTGCCGCTATTAACTAAGTCTTCTTTGCTGGTTGCAAAGTAAACGCGGTCGCGCCCTTTTATATCAAGCACAGCACTAAACTCTTTTTTATGCGTTCTATAAAAAGCACTTAAAATAAATAAAAACCTGCCTACCACCCCTTTTTGCATTGCTAGTTCTTCTTTATTTAGAATATTAAATACATTAGCGTTTGTTTGCTTCACGGGTGTGACAACCTCTTGCTCTTGGCTGTCGTTAGTAGCAGGCGTGTCGTCAAGTGGGGCTTGAGTAGCTGTTTGGTTGTTTTGATTGTTTTGATTGTTCTTAGCAACGGGAGTGTTGTCATCACCGTTTAGATTTAATAAACGACGTAAAATAGTGGATGCGCTTTCGCCAATACTTTGTGTATTGCTAGCAATATACTGATATAACTCGTCGTCTATGTCGATTTGTTTCATGTTGTTCCTGTCATTACGGGCCACATTTTTTCTTTCCCCGTGATTATACCCAAACCAAATATAAATGCGAGTTACAACAAGCACTCGCACAAACATAACCTATAAACACGCTAATAAAGGTGTGTTGATTATTTGCTTATAAACCCAATGTAGTAATTAACAGCTTTTAAAAATACTACCCATATTTTTATCTCCATTAGGCTGGTAACACCAAATAGCCCACAACTAGCGTAAAAATAAACGGTGTTACTCCATAAAAGGCGCGTGCAGAGCAGTTAACCGTTATATCTTTTGCTTTTTAGGGCAATGCTCGGCAAACTAAGCCAAAATTTTAGGAGGCGTTCATGCTATTAAACTATAAACAATACGGTGAAGGTCCGGATGTAGTGATCATTCATGGTTTATTTGGCTCTTTAGAAAACCTAAATGTTATTGCAAAACCATTAAGCGAGCACTTTAGGGTAACTAATGTGGATTTGCGTAACCATGGCGCTTCACCGCACAGTAATGAAATGAACTACCCTGCAATGGCCGCAGATATTGTTGAGCTAATGAACGCGTTAAATATTAACAATGCGCACCTGATTGGCCATTCAATGGGCGGTAAAGTGGCGATGGAAGTGGCGCTAATGCATAGCCAAAAAGTAAATAAGCTGGTGGTACTTGATATTGCTCCAGTGAGCTACCCTGCCCGCCACACACAAATCATAAATGCACTAAAAAAAGTGGCAACTAGCCAGGTTACTGATAGAAAACAAGCCGATGCTATTATGAGCCAGTACATTAATGAGCTAGGTGTTAGGCAGTTTTTACTAAAAAGCTTAGCTAAAAACGACGATGGACAGTACAAATGGCGATTTAATTTAGATGTACTTGATGAAAAATATTCGACAATCACAGCCAATGTTAATGAAAACAATTCTTGTTTGTGCGATACTTTGTTCATCAAAGGCAACGATTCTGATTACATACTGCCAGAATACCGCGATGAAATAACAAAGCGCTTTAAAAATACACGAGCAAAAATTATACACGGTGCAGGACATTGGCTTCATGCACAAAAACCCGCTGCAGTTAATAAAGCAATAAATGACTTTTTAACAGGGCTTTAATGCAATTTTAATCATGTGTTTTTGGTTATCCGTACTAAATTAATGCATATTTATATGCTATAGTACGCGCCGTTTAATTTAAAGGTTATACGTTGATGGTCAGTCAGTTTATTAACGAATTTGATACCCTAGGGTTGTACTTTGGCTTAGCCGGTATTTTTGTATTCATCGGCCTGGCAATTAAAGACGTACTTAATAGTGGTAACGTACCTAAGTTTGGTCGCTACATTGTGTGGGGCGTCCTCTTTTTAGGGTGTTCTGGCTTTATTGCGAAAGGACTTATACAAGTTTTTTGGCAAGGTGCAGGTGTAGGTTAGGCATGGCGAAGTCAGAAACAGATAGAACAACTCCCGATTTATTTGAATACGAAAAGCGGCCAGGCAGGCCTAAAACGAACCCTTTACCAAGGGATATGCAGTTAAAGGTTAATAAACGTAATCAAATAAAACGAGATAAAGCACGCGGTTTAAAGCGTGTAGAATTTAAAGTTTCATCACAGTTATATCAGGCACTGAGTGATATGGCAGATGCACAAAATATTAGCCGTAGTGCGCTGATTGAAACAATTTTACAAGAAAGATTGGCTATTGATAGATAAAAGGTTTGAAGTCCATGGCAAGTGTAGGCATTTTTTTCGGAAGTGACACAGGTAATACAGAACACGTAGCAAAAATGATCCAAAAAGAATTGGGTAAAAAGCTTGTGGCTGTACACGACATTGCAAAAAGCTCTAAACAAGAGATTGCAGAGTTCGATTTAATCTTATTCGGTATTCCTACTTGGTACTACGGTGAAGCACAATGTGATTGGGATGACTTTTTCCCTGAGCTTGAAGAAGTAGACTTTGAAGGTAAGCTAGTGGCTATTTTTGGTTGTGGCGACCAAGAAGACTACGCAGAATACTTTTTAGACGCTATGGGTATGATCAACGATATCGTTACCGAGCGCGGTGCTATTGTGGTTGGCCATTGGTCGAGTGAAGGCTACGACTTTGAAGCATCTAAAGGTATGGCTGATGACACGCACTTTGTAGGCTTAGGTATTGATGAAGACCGCCAACCTGAATTAACAGAGCAACGTGTTAAAGCATGGTGCGCACAAGTATATGATGAAATGTGCTTAAGCGAATTAGCAGACTAACCTCCCCCCTTTTATCGCTAACTGTTTAAATAATTATCAAACAGTTAGCGACTTTAGAATTAATAGCAAAATTGATCAATTGTTCTTTGCACTCAGTGCTTAGGCGCGTTATCCTTGTTATTGCTAATGTGTCGTGTGCATCTGTAAGAGATGTCTAGTATAACCAAACAAATTTGAGACAGATTTAATGACTGATCATAACTTGGAACTTAAAAAAGCCGGTTTAAAAGTAACTTTACCGCGTATTAAAATCTTAGAAATTCTACAATCTCCAGATAACCAACACATCAGCGCTGAAGATGTATACAAAATTCTTTTAGATCTAGGTGAAGAAATTGGTCTTGCGACTGTTTACCGTGTATTAAACCAATTTGATGACGCAGGTATTGTAAGCCGTCACCATTTTGAAGGCGGAAAGTCAGTGTTTGAACTTTCTGGCAGCACTCACCACGACCACCTAGTGTGTTTAAAATGTGGTAAAGTTGTTGAATTTGAAGATGACTTAATTGAACGTCGCCAGTTAGAAATAGCCGAAGAAAACGGTATTACACTAACAAATCACTCTTTATACCTATACGGTGAGTGTCAAGACAAAGCAGCGTGTAAAGCATTTAGCGATTCAAATAGCTAATAACGCGCTATAGTAATAAAAAAACCTGCTTTTGCAGGTTTTTTTGTGTTTAAAATTAAGCATTTAAACTGTGTTTAATACCAATTTGCAATAATAATATATTATGCAAATTGGTATTTTAAAGCGTTACTGCTTCTCGATTTTAGCCCATGAATCTCTAAGACCAACCGTTTGGTTGAATACTAAATTTTCTGACTTTGTATCACGTGAGAAATAGCCAGTACGCTCAAACTGGAAGCCTTGTGCCGGTTCAGCTTTAGCAAGCGATACTTCTAGCTTTGCATTTTCTAATACAACTAACGAATCAGGGTTAAGTGTCGATTCGAATTCTTCAGCAGCACCTGGGTTTGGTACATTAAATAAACGGTCATACAATCTAACTTCTGCATTAACCGACTCAGGCGCAGAAACCCAATGAATAACCCCTTTTACTTTACGACCGTCACTTGGGTTTTTACCTAGTGTTTCGTTGTCGTAAGTACAGTAAATAGTGGTAATTTCACCATTTTCATCTTTTTCTACACGCTGGGCTTTAATTACATAAGCACCACGTAAGCGTACTTCTTTATCAAGTACTAAGCGTTTAAATTTATTATTCGCTTCTTCGCGGAAGTCTTCACGCTCAATGAAAAGCTCACGAGTAAACGGTACTTCACGACGCCCCATTTCTTCTTTATTAGGGTGGTTAGCTACCGACAATGTTTCTACTTTATCTGCATCAAAGTTTTCTATTACGACTTTAACTGGATCGAGTACTGCCATTGCACGTGGTGCGTTTTCATTTAAGTCTTCACGGATACACGCTTCAAGCATGCCCATTTCAACCATATTTTCTTGCTTAGTCACACCGATACGTAAACAGAACTCACGTATTGAAGCCGGTGTATAACCACGACGACGTAAACCAGCAATAGTTGGCATACGTGGGTCATCCCACCCTTCTACATAGTTATTTACAACTAAGTCGTTTAGCTTACGCTTAGACATAATTGTGTATTCAAGATTTAAGCGCGAAAACTCAATTTGCTGTGGGTGACATTCAAGGCTGATGTTATCAAGCACCCAGTCGTATAAACGGCGGTTATCTTGAAACTCAAGTGTACACAATGAATGGGTTATGCCCTCAAGCGCATCAGAAATACAATGTGTGAAGTCATACATTGGGTAAATGCACCACTTGTCACCTGTTTGATGGTGATGAGCAAAACGAACGCGATAAATAATTGGATCGCGAAGCACCATAAATGAGCTTGCCATATCAATTTTAGCGCGTAGAACACACTCACCTTCTTTGAATTCACCCGCGCGCATTTTTTCAAACAATGCGAGGTTTTCTTCTACTGAGGTGTCTCTGTATGGGCTGTTTTTACCCGGCTCTTTTAACGTACCGCGATACTCGCGTGCTTGATCGGCCGTTAAAAAACAAACGTACGCTAAGCCTTTTTCAATAAGCTCTACTGCATAGCCGTATAGGGTATCAAAATAGTTTGACGAATATTTTATCTCACCACTCCAGTTGAAGCCTAACCACTGCACGTCTTCTTTGATTGAATTAACGTAGTTAATATCTTCTTTTTCTGGGTTTGTATCATCAAAACGTAGGTTACATAAACCATCGTAATCTTTTGCAATGCCAAAATTCAAACAAATTGATTTTGCATGGCCAATATGTAAAAAGCCATTTGGTTCAGGTGGAAAACGTGTATGCGTAGTTGCATGTTTGCCACTTGCTAAATCTTCATCAATTCGAGTTCTTATAAAGTTACTTGGGCGATTCTCAATTTCCGCCATAGGAGTGCGATCCTCTGAATATTCGTGATAACAAAACTAACGCATTATTACAAAAACAAACACTAACATACAGCACTAGATGCGGGTTTATTCTAGTTATTATGGCAATGGTGCATTAGTTTATTACTTAAATTTGTTTTAGCGCAATATTTGAGTCATGAAAGGCATTTATAGTACCTAAACTTAAGCTCCTTAAAAGGATTCAAAGATGGCCAGTTCTACACAACACAGAGTTTATATACCAACAAATGCGCGAGCTAATCACTATTTACTCGCTGAAATTACACCCACTGATGACTTTTACACTAGTTTTAGCGATATCGATAGTTGCTATACCCGCATTGCCAAGCAACTATTTGCAAGCTGTGATGAATACGAGCTACATAATGTACACCTACTCGCTAACGACAAATTACCTGTGGTCAGATTTCATGATGAGTCGTATCAATTAGAAACAGCAAAGCAAATGTTGTTTTTTTACAACCCGCGTTACCACGAGGCGCACAAACTACACTACACCCCTACTTTTAAAAGTAAAAAAATTCGCTTGTTATTTTTAGCTACCGGTGATGATTTGCGCGCAAGCTCGGCACAATTTCACAGCAGGGTGCAAAAAGTGTTGGATAATTTACAAACACAATTATTTATTGAACAACCCCAGTTTAAGCTTCGCGATCATCAGCATTTAACCTATGACTTATTTGCCAAGAGCAAAGGCTGTAACCAAAGTTACGGCTACAAACTTAGAAGCCTATACCCCCGTTATTTAGCTCGCCAATGTAAAATACCCGCCGAGCATGCAGAAATGACCTATGCAACGTTTTCTATACCGGTTTCGCGCGGCATTAAGACGCAATTTCAAAGCTTAATAAATAAAAATAATTACACTGAGTTTTATAACTACTTCGCCCAATCATTTAAAGGGTGCTGCGAGCGATACGAATTATCTCACGGCGCTATGGTTGCTAATGGTGCAAGGCCCATAGTGCGCAATAGCCAAATAGATAAAAATGATGGGAATGCAGAATTACAAAAAATAAGTTTTGATGTGAATGGCACAGCCACGCAAATACATATTTTTTTCAATGCTGAAAAATTAGTTGAGTCACTACATTTTGTGATTGTTGCCACCCATAAAGATAAACATGAAATGGGCTACGGCCGCTTTATGAATCAAGTAGAAAAAACAATACACGCTATGTGCTCAGAGCTGGCAATAAATAAAGAACGACAAGATTTATCAGTACGGTTTTTTCAACACATTAGTTACCCATACTAATTTTTTAGCCAATAACAAAAAGGCTCGCAAATGCGAGCCTTTTTAAAGATTAAGCAAACTGATTACCAGCCTGTTTTCTCTTTAAGTGCTTTACCGATATCAGCAAGTGAACGTACAGTTTGTACGCCAGCAGCTTCTAGTGCAGCAAATTTCTCATCAGCAGTACCTTTACCGCCAGCGATGATTGCGCCAGCGTGACCCATACGCTTACCTTCTGGTGCAGTTACACCAGCAATGTAAGAAACAACAGGCTTAGTTACGTTAGCTTTAATGTACTCTGCAGCTTCTTCTTCTGCAGTACCGCCAATTTCACCAATCATTACGATTGCTTCAGTTTGTGGATCTTTTTCGAACATTTCTAGCACGTCGATAAAGTTAGTACCTGGGATTGGGTCGCCACCAATACCAACACACGTAGACTGACCAAAACCAGCGTCTGTAGTTTGTTTAACCGCTTCGTACGTTAAAGTACCAGAGCGAGAAACAATACCTACTTTACCAGGCTTGTGGATGTGACCAGGCATGATACCAATCTTAGTCTCACCAGGAGTGATAACACCTGGACAGTTAGGACCGATCATACGAACACCAGAGTTATCAAGCTTAACTTTAACGTCAACCATGTCTAGTGTTGGGATACCTTCAGTGATACAAACAATTAGCTCGATGCCCGCATCGATAGCTTCTAAGATTGCATCTTTACAGAACGGTGCTGGTACGTAAATAACTGACGCTGTTGCGCCTGTTTCTTTAACTGCATCGCGTACTGTGTTGAATACTGGAAGACCAAGGTGCGTTTGACCGCCTTTACCTGGGCTTACACCACCAACCATTTGTGTACCGTACTCAAGAGCTTGCTCAGAGTGGAAAGTACCTTGGCCACCAGTGAAACCTTGACAGATAACTTTTGTATCTTTATTGATTAATACAGACATTATTTGCCCTCCGCAGCAGCTACAACTTTCTCAGCAGCGTCTGTTAGTGATTCAGCAGCGATGATATCTAGACCAGAGTTCTTAAGAACGTCACGACCTAATTCAGCGTTAGTACCTTCTAAACGTACAACTACAGGCACGTTTACACCTACTTCTTTAACTGCGCCAATGATACCTTCAGCAATCATGTCACAACGTACGATACCACCAAAGATGTTAACTAAAACAGCTTTTACGTTATCGTCAGAAAGGATGATTTTGAATGCTTCAGAAACACGCTCTTTAGTCGCGCCGCCACCAACATCTAGGAAGTTAGCTGGCTTGCCGCCGTGTAGGTTTACGATGTCCATAGTACCCATCGCTAGGCCTGCACCGTTAACCATACAACCTACGTTACCATCTAGTGCTACGTAGTTAAGCTCGAAGCTTGCTGCGTGAGCTTCACGTGCATCTTCTTGAGATGGATCGTGCATTTCACGGATTTTTGGTTGACGGTAAAGTGCATTACCATCGATACCGATTTTGCCATCAAGACAGTGAAGGTTACCTTCGTCTGTGATTACTAACGGGTTGATTTCAAGAAGAGCGAAATCAAAATCGTTGAACATGTTGCCAAGACCCATAAAGATCTTAACGAACTGCTTCATTTGTGTAGGGTTAAGACCCAGTTTAAAACCTAACTCACGTGCTTGGTAAGCTTGAGGACCCACTAATGGATCGATCTCTGCTTTGTGGATAAGCTCTGGAGTTTCTTCAGCAACAGTTTCAATTTCAACACCGCCTTCAGTAGACGCCATGAAAACAACTTTGCGAGAAGCACGGTCAACAACTGCACCTAAGTACAATTCGTTAGCGATATCTGTACAGCTTTCTACTAAAATTTTAGCAACAGGCTGACCATTTTCGTCTGTTTGGTAAGTAACTAAGTTTTTACCTAACCAGTTTGCAGCGAATTCTTTTACTTCTTCGATTGTTTTAACTAGCTTAACACCGCCAGCTTTACCACGACCACCTGCGTGAACCTGAGTTTTAACAACCCACATATCACCGCCAATTTTTTCGGCAGCTGCTGCAGCTTCTTCAGGTGTATCGCAAGCGAAACCTTGAGAAACTGGTAAACCATATTCGGCAAAAAGTTGTTTTGCCTGATACTCATGCAAATTCATGATGCTTTATCCAATTTTTTATACTAAAAGAGCTGAATATTTATGCAAATAAACAGCTATCCCAAATTGCGCACCTAGTATAGATCCCAAGGCTTAACATGAAAACCCCAGTAACACCAAAGGCGCAAAAAAAAGCTGTGAATTGTCATTCACAGCTTATATTTCATACTACTCGATTAAACATCCAGTAATAAGCGAGTTGGATCTTCAAGTAACTCTTTAATAGTCACTAAGAAACCAACAGATTCTTTACCATCGATTTGGCGATGATCGTAAGATAGTGCCAAATACATCATAGGAAGAATTTCAACTTTACCATTTACAGCCATAGGACGCTCTTGGATTTTGTGCATACCCAAGATTGATGACTGTGGTAAGTTAATAATAGGCGTAGAAAGTAACGAACCAAATACACCACCGTTAGTAATGGTAAAGTTACCACCTGTCATATCGTCAAGTGTTAGTTTACCGTCACGGCCTTTAAGGGCTAATTCACGAATACCTTTCTCGATTTCAGCAACAGATAGCTTGTCGCAATCTTTAAGTACTGGTGTAACTAAACCACGTGGTGTAGATACAGCGATGCTGATATCAAAGTAATTGTGGTAAACAATGTCGTCACCATCAATTGATGCATTTACGTCAGGGAAACGCTTAAGTGCTTCAGTTACTGCTTTCACGTAGAAAGACATAAAGCCTAAACGAATACCGTGACGCTTCTCGAATACTTCTTGGTATTGCTTACGAAGGTCCATGATAGGTTTCATGTTTACTTCGTTAAACGTAGTTAACATTGCTGTTGAGTTTTTCGCTTCTAATAAACGATTAGCAATGGTTTTACGTAAGCGCGTCATTGGTACACGTTTTTGTGTACGGTCACCCATCGGTGCAGCAGGTGCTGAAGCAGCTTCTTTTTTAGCAGCTGGAGCAGGTGCTTTTAGGAAAGTATCAACGTCTTCTTTAGTTACACGGCCGTTTTTACCTGTGCCTTTAATTTTAGACGCATCAAGCCCTTTTTCAGCGATTAAACGACGTACAGACGGCGTTAACACATCTGAGCTATCGTTAGACTCACTTGCAGCAGGCGCTTCCTCTGCTTTAGCTGCAGGTGCCGCTGGAGCGCCGCCCGCTTTAACGTTACCAATAACTTGTTCGCCAAGTACAGTATCGCCTTCTGCGTTTAGTTGCTCGCCCATGATACCGTCTTCTTGAGCTACTACTTCAAGAACAACTTTATCAGTTTCAATATCTACCAAGTTTTGGTCGCGAGTTACCGCTTCACCTGGTTGTACATGCCATGTAGCAATTGTTGCGTCTGCAACTGATTCTGGAAGTACAGGTACTTTAATGTCCACTTCTTTACCTTCTGATGCTGGAGCTGATTGCGCCGCAGGCGCGTCTTCTGATTTTTCAGGTGCGGCTTCTTCTTTAGCCGGAGCACTGTCACTTGCTGGTGCTGCATCAGCATCACCAAGTAAACCGATAACTTGGTCGCCAAGTACCGTTGCACCTTCTTCTTGTGATATTTCAGTAATTACACCGTCATTTTGTGCAACCACTTCTAAAACCACTTTATCTGTTTCAATGTCTACTAAGTTTTGGTCACGGCTTACTTTGTCGCCTACACTTACATGCCATGTAGCAACGGTAGCATCTGCAACCGACTCAGGAAGAACAGGAACTTTAATTTCTGTGCTCATTGCTTATCCTTTCTTTTGTATAGTAAGCGCGTCTGCAACGAGCGCTTGTTGTTCTTTAGTATGTACTGACATGTAACCACACGCTGGAGATGCCGACGCCTTACGCCCTGCGTAAGTCAATTTAGCACCCTGTGGGATTGCATCAATAAAGTGATGTTGCGAACAGTACCAAGCACCTTGGTTTTGTGGCTCTTCTTGACACCAAACAAAATCAGTAACGTGTTGGTAACGTTCCATAATCGTGTCCATTTCTGCATGTGGGAACGGGTATAACTGCTCCACACGTACAATAGCAATATTGTCTTGCTCAAGCTTACGACGCTCTTGTAATAGTTCGTAGTAAACTTTACCACTACAAAATACTACGCGTTCTACTTTCTCAGGGTTAATATCATCGATTTCATCGATCATATTATGGAATACACCTTGTGAAAGTTCTTCAAGTGAAGATACCGCAAGTGGGTGACGAAGTAGTGATTTTGGTGTCATTACAATCAATGGACGACGAAGTGGTCTAACTGATTGACGACGTAGCATAGCGTAAACTTGTGCAGGTGTTGAAGGAACACACACTTGCATGTTGTGATCGGCACAAAGCTGTAAAAAACGCTCTAAACGTGCAGAACTATGCTCTGGGCCTTGACCTTCATAACCATGCGGAAGCAAACATGTTAAGCCACATAAACGGCCCCACTTTTGCTCACCAGAGCTTAAGAACTGGTCAAATACGACTTGTGCACCATTTGCGAAGTCACCAAACTGGGCTTCCCAAAGGACTAATGATGTAGGTTCAGCTGTTGCATAACCATATTCAAAAGCAAGTACCGCTTCTTCTGATAAAACAGAATCAAATACTTCAAAAGTACCTTGGTCTTCACTTAAATTTTGAAGAGGTAAGTAAGTTGAACCATCTGACTGGCTATGTACTACAGCATGGCGGTGGAAGAAAGTACCACGCCCTGAGTCTTGGCCAGTTAAACGTATATCTGTGCCTTCAGAGGCAATTGTTGCATAAGCAAGTGTTTCTGCCATACCCCAATCTAGTGGTTTTTCGCCACTTGCCATAAGCTTACGGTCATCGTAAATCTTTTTAACACGAGACTGTACTTTATATTGCTCAGGGAACTGCGCAACTTGTTCGCCAAGTGCTTTTAGCTTATCTACCGGTACGCTTGCGTCGTACTCAACATTCCACTCATGGCCAACATATTTTGCCCAATCAGATGAGTGCGAAGTTTCTGGCTGAATTTCTTCAACAACACAGTTACCTTCATCTAAGCCGTTACGGTATTCATCAGCTAATGCTTTAATTTCACTCTCAGTGAATGAGCCTTCAGACATAAGTTGATCAGCGTAAATTAAACGCGGAACCGCATGCTTTTTAATTTTTTGGTACATAAGAGGCTGTGTTGCATTAGGCTCATCAGCTTCGTTATGACCATGGCGGCGATAACATACTAAATCGATTACTACGTCACGTTTAAACTGGTTTCTAAAATCAAGTGCAAGTTGTGTAACAAATGCAACAGCTTCAGGGTCATCAGAGTTAACGTGGAAGATTGGTGACTGAACCATTTTAGCAATGTCAGTACAGTAATCTGTAGAACGTACGTCGTCTTGTTTTGAAGTTGTAAAACCAACTTGGTTATTTACAACAATACGGATACTACCACCACATGAGAAGGCATTTGTTTGCGACAAGTTAAATGTTTCTTGTACAACACCTTGGCCTGTAATCGCAGAATCACCGTGGATAGTAATAGGTAATGCTTTGCTACCTGAACTGTCACCTAAACGGTCTAAACGCGCTCTTACCGAGCCCATAACAACAGGGTTAACAATTTCTAGGTGAGAAGGGTTAAACGCAAGTGCCATATGAACATTGCCACCTTTGGTCGCAAAGTCAGATGAATAACCCATATGGTATTTAACGTCACCAGAGCTTAACGTGTCTTTGTGTTTACCAGCAAACTCATCGAATAACTCAGATGGGTTTTTACCTAACACATTAACTAGTACGTTTAAGCGACCACGGTGGGCCATACCAATTACGGCTTCTTTTTGCCCGCTTTCGCCGGCACGGTGAATAAGTTCTTTAAGCATAGGAACTAACGCATCACCACCTTCAAGTGAGAAACGCTTAGCACCAGGGAACTTTGCACCTAAATATTTTTCAAGACCATCTGCTGCGGTTAATCCTTTAAGGATACGCAGTTTTTCTTCTTTAGAAAAAGTAGGTCGTGATTGAACAGATTCTAAACGCTGTTGTAACCAACGCTTTTCTTCTGTTGATGTGATGTGCATATACTCAGCACCAATAGAACCACAATAGGTGGTTTTAAGTGCCTGGTATAGTTCACCTAAAGGCATAGTATCGCGGCCTACGGCAAACGATCCTACGTTAAATTCGCGGTCAAAATCAGCTTTAGATAAGTCGTGGTATTCTAGCTCTAAATCTCGAACACGCTCTCGTTGCCAAATGCCTAATGGATCTAGGTTAGCATTTTGGTGTCCTCGAAAGCGGAAAGCATTAATAAGTTGTAGTACTTTAACCTGTTTAAGGTCACCGCCACTACCCTCTGCTACCACTACCTCTCTATGCTTGTTTTTAGCAAGCGCCGCAAACTGTGAACGAACTTCTGAATGCTTTACTTCAACATCCACACCATCTACTTTTGGTAATTGTTCGAACACTTCTCGCCATTCTTCTGGCACAGAAGTCGCATCATCTAAATACGCTTCATAAAGCTCTTCTACATAAGCAACGTTGCCGCCGTTTAAATGTGAAGATTCTAGCCATGCCTTCATCACACCTTCGTGCATTTATAAGCCCTTTTCTTTAGCGCAGAAATTAATAGTTGTCATAACAAGATGGCTAATAAAAATATTAGCCATCTTACGTTACTAAGTGATTAAACCGCGCGGTTTAATAACATAGATTTAATTTGTCCAATTGCTTTGGTCGGGTTAAGACCCTTAGGACAAACGCTAACACAGTTCATGATACTGTGGCAACGGAACACACTGAACGCATCGTCTAAGTCTGCTAAACGTTCTTCAGTTGCCGTATCGCGGCTATCTGCCAAGAAACGGTAAGCATGAAGAAGGCCTGCTGGACCAATGAACTTGTCTGGATTCCACCAGAACGAAGGACACGATGTAGAACAACATGCACATAAAATACACTCGTAAAGCCCATCTAATTTATCACGTTCTTCAATAGATTGAAGACGTTCACCAGCCGCTGGCTGATCGTTAATTAGGTATGGTTTAACTTTTTCGTACTGAGTGTAGAACTGACTCATGTCAATAACAAGGTCACGTACCACAGGTAAGCCAGGTAAAGGACGAATTACAATAGTACCTTTGCCGCCTTTTTGCAGCGTAGATAATGGTGTAATACATGCTAAACCATTTTTACCATTCATGTTAACGCCATCAGAGCCACACACGCCTTCACGACATGAGCGACGGAATGATAATGTTGGATCTTGCTCTTTTAATAATAAAAGTGCATCCAATACCATCATGTCCTGACCTTCCTCTGTTTGCAAAGTATATTCTTGCATACGAGGTGCGTTATCAACATCCGGATTGTAACGATAAACTGAAAATTGTACTTGTGCCATCGTCTCGCTCCTAGTAGGTACGTGCTTTAGGTGGGAACGCTTCACGCGTCTTAGGCGCGTAGTTTACGTCACGCTTGCTCATTTCATCCGTTACCGGATTGAATACTGAGTGACATAGCCAGTTTTCGTCATCACGATCTGGGTAGTCAAAGCGAGAGTGTGCACCACGGCTTTCAGTGCGGAAGTTTGCAGCTACTGCAGTTGAGTAAGCTGTTTCCATTAAGTTGTCTAGTTCAAGACATTCGATACGCTGCGTGTTGAAGTCTGATGATTTATCATCAAGACGTGCATGCTGCAGACGTTCACGAATTTCTTTAAGCTCTTTAAGACCTGTCGCCATAGACTCACCTTCACGGAATACCGAGAAGTTAAGCTGCATACATTGTTGTAGGTCTTTTTTGATTTGAACTGGGTCTTCACCTTGGCCAGCCGTTGAATTTTCCCAACGGTTAAAGCGTGCAAGAGACGCGTCAATATCAGATGCTGTCGGTGCTTTAGTAATTTCAACTTCGTTTAGGTATTTACCTAGGAAGTTACCCGCAGCACGGCCAAATACAACTAAATCAAGTAATGAGTTACCACCTAGGCGGTTTGCACCATGTACAGATACACAGGCAATTTCACCTACGGCAAATAAGCCTTCTACTACTTTTTCGTTGCCGTTAGCATCGATTTGTAGCGCTTGACCATTTACGTTAGTTGGAACACCACCCATCATGTAGTGACAAGTTGGTATTACTGGAATTGGCTCTTTAGAAGGGTCAACGTGTGCGAAAGTTTTAGCAAGGTCACATACGCCTGGTAGACGTAAGTTAAGCGTTTCTTCACCTAAGTGGTCAAGTTTCAGCTTAAGGTGTGGACCCCAAGGACCATCACAGCCACGGCCTTCACGGATTTCAGTCATCATTGAACGTGCTACAACGTCACGAGACGCTAAGTCTTTAGCGTTTGGTGCATAACGTTCCATGAAGCGTTCGCCATCTTTATTTAAAAGATAACCACCTTCACCACGACAACCTTCGGTTACAAGTGTACCAGCGCCTGCAATACCGGTTGGGTGGAATTGCCACATTTCCATATCTTGCATAGCAACGCCTGCACGGGCTGCCATACCAACACCATCACCCGTATTAATGTGAGCATTGGTTGTTGATGCGAAAATACGACCAGCACCGCCGGTTGCAAGTACAACAGCTTTTGATTTGAAGAAAGTGATTTCACCTGTTTCAATCTCAATTGCTGTACAGCCTACTACATCGCCATTGTCGTTTTTAACTAAATCTAGTGCATACCACTCAGAGAATACATTAGTTTGGTTTTTAACGTTTTGTTGGTATAGAAGGTGTAATAAAGCGTGACCAGTACGGTCAGCTGCTGCTGCAGTACGTGCAGCTTGTTCACCACCAAAGTTTTTCGATTGACCACCGAAAGGACGTTGGTAAACACGGCCATTTTCAAAACGAGAAAATGGTAAACCCATGTTTTCTAATTCAGTAATAGCTTCTGGGCCTGTTTGACACATGTATTCGATAGCGTCTTGGTCACCGATAAAATCGGAACCTTTAACGGTATCGTACATATGCCATTCCCAGTTGTCTTCGTGTGAATTACCTAGCGCTACTGTAATACCACCCTGTGCAGATACAGTGTGTGAGCGTGTTGGGAATACTTTAGATATTAATGCACACGTTTTGCCAGATTCGGTAATGGCAAGGGCAGCGCGCATACCAGCACCACCTGCACCAATTACTACGGCGTCAAATTCACGAACAGAATATTTCACTTAAACACCCCATAAAACGATTAGACCAATAGCTACGTAAGCAACGGCCATCAGGTTTAATACAAAGCCTAAAACAGCGCGTAGTTTAGCGTTTTTAACGTAATCCGTTAAAACTTGCCAAAGGCCAATGCGGGTATGAACCATCATGCATACAAGAGTAATAAGTGTAAAACCCTTCATTGCTAGATTAGAGAATAGGCCTGTCCAGGCTTCGAAAGTGACTTCTGGCGTTGCTAAAAAATAGCCGATAATAAAAATCGCGTATGCGGTGATTACTAGTGCCGTGGTACGTAAAGATACGAAATCTTGTACACCATCACGTTTAAGAGTTGCTTGATTTAAAACCATATCCACACCCCTGCCAGTACGGCAAATACAACGCCAAGTGCCATTGCAATTTTAGCGCTAAGGTTACCTGATTCAAGTTCTTCCCAGTGGCCCATATCCATAATGATGTGACGGATACCACCTATAAGGTGATAACCCAATACAGAAAGTGTGCCCCAAGCTATGAATTTGGCAATGAATCCGCTAAACAGACCCTTGACGAATTCAAAACCTTCAGCTGAAGAAAGAGACTCAGACCAAGCCCAAATGACAAACGTTAAAGCAAAAAATAATGCAACACCGGTGACGCGGTGAAAGATTGATGCTTTAGCCGTTGCCGGCATAGATATAGTTGTTAGATCTAGATTTACAGGTCTTTGCTTTTTCACAGTTACTTGCCCATCTTGCTCACATTGGAGCTCATCTACTTGTTTTTCTAAAACCCACCAAAATTTCTGGTGGAACTATCAAAGTAAACGTGTCAATACAGCAAAAGTTCACAAATCTGCAAAAATTACGCTGTAAAAATATGTTTACCTAAATACAAAGCGGTTTAAAACCTCCGATAGTATATATACCCAAAGGTTGTTTTACAATTCTTGTTTAGTTAGAGACGTTTGCGAATTAGCCGATAGTATAATATTTAATTAATACCGAATATTTATTATACATATATGCATAATGTTTATAAAAATTGACTTTAACCCCCTCTTTCACGTTAAAATGCGAAGATGTGCTTAAAACAAGATTTCAGAACTTTAAAAATCTAAAAATCAGAATAGATATCTTAATAGGAGATACATAGATGGCAGATAAAAAAGCCACAGTCCATATTGATGGGCTAGATCCAATCGAACTTCCAATTTATCAAGGCACTGCTGGCCAAGATGTGATCGACGTACGTACGTTAGGTTCACACGGCCACTTTACTTATGACCCAGGTTTCATGTCGACTGGCTCTTGTGAATCTGCAATCACCTACATTGATGGTGGTAAAGGTGTATTACTTCACCGTGGTTACCCAATTGAGCAATTAGCTGAAGACTCTAACTACATCGAGCTTTGTTACTTACTATTAAACGGTGAGTTACCAACTAAAGAGCAATACGATGCATTTGCAAAAGAAATCACGCATAACACCATGCTTGATGAGAAAATTGCTAACTTTTTCCAAGGTTTCCGCTTCGATGCTCACCCAATGGCAATGCTATGTGGTGTAGTAGGCGCATTATCTTCTTTTTACCACGAAGATCTTGATATTACTGATGCAAGCCAACGTAAAACAAGCGCTATTAAACTTGTCGCTAAATTACCGACTATTGCAGCTATGGCGTACAAAACAAACATTGGTCAACCGTTTGTTTACCCACGTAACGATTTAAGCTACGCAGAAAACTTCTTACACATGATGTTCTCTGTACCGGCTGAAGAATACAAAGTTAACCCTGTGACAGCTAAAGCAATGGATAAAATCTTCATGCTTCATGCTGATCATGAGCAAAACGCTTCAACGTCAACAGTACGTTTAGCAGGTTCTTCAGGCGCTAACCCATATGCATGTATTGCAGCGGGTATCGCATCTCTTTGGGGCCCTGCTCACGGCGGTGCTAACGAAGCATGTTTAAACATGTTAGAAGAGATTGGTTCTGTTGATCGTATTGATGAGTACGTAGCAAAAGCAAAAGATAAGTCTGATCCGTTCCGTCTTATGGGCTTTGGTCACCGTGTTTACAAAAACTTCGACCCACGCGCTACAGTAATGCGTCAAACGTGTCACGAAGTATTAGAAGAGCTTAACATTCAAGATCCGCTTCTTGATATTGCAATGAAGCTTGAACAAATTGCCCTTGAAGACCCATACTTTGTAGAGAAGAAACTTTACCCTAACGTTGATTTCTACTCAGGTATTATCTTAAAAGCTATTGGTATTCCAACAAGCATGTTTACTGTAATTTTTGCAATGGCACGTACTGTTGGTTGGATCACTCACTGGGATGAGATGCTATCTCAACCTGGTCATAAGATCAGCCGCCCTCGTCAAATGTATACTGGTTACACTCAACGTGACTTCGTATCAACTGACAAGCGCTAAGCTTAGTTAGTTAAAAAAAGGCCGCTTTTGCGGCCTTTTTTGTGCGCTTTGCTTGTCAATTTTATGAAACCGATTACAATTCCTGCCTAAATTTATAGATGTTGAATAGCCATGCCTTCTCAAGAGTTTGATATAACAAAAATCCGCAACGACTTCCCTACGTTAAACCAAACCCTTAATGGCAACCCTTTAGTTTATTTAGACTCTGGCGCAACCTCGCAAAAACCACAAAGCGTTATTGATGCAACCACTCGTTTTTATAATTTAGGCAACGCAAACGTTCACAGAGGCCGCCATACTTTAAGCGAGCGCGCTACAGAACAATATGAAGATGCAAGATTAAAAACAGCGGATTACTTTAACGTAAATGCTAAAGAAATCGTCTGGACTAAAGGCGCAACAGAGGCGCTAAATTTACTTGCTCATGGCCTACAAAGGCAAATTACTGGTGAAGATACGGTATTAATTACACCCCTTGAGCACCACGCTAATATTGTACCTTGGCAGGTATTAACGCAAAATACCGGGGCTACGTTATCTGCACTCCCCCTTGAGCAAAACGCGATGTTTAATATAGCGCGCTGTATAGACATGATCACGCACACTAAAGCAAAGGTACTGTGTATCAGCCAAGCGTCTAACGCATTAGGTAATATTACCAATTTAGCCCCATTAGTAGCTGCAGCGAAAGCAGTCGGCACGTTAGTTGTTGTTGATGGCGCACAAGGAGCCATGCATTTACGCCCTAATTTAAAGCAGCTTGGATGCGATTTTTATGTATTCTCAGCGCATAAAATGCTTGGCCCTACGGGTGTAGGGGGCTTATATGGTCGCTATGAATTACTTAATGCGCTTACCCCGTATCAAACGGGTGGTGAGATGATAGATACTGTAACGCTTGAAAAAAGCACCTACAGAGACGCTCCTGCTAAATTTGAGACCGGCACCCCAAATATAGCCGGCGTCATTGGCTTTAGTGCAGCAATTGATTATTTATCAGCCCTAAACATACAACAGTTACAGCACCATGAACAGGCTATTTTTAATTATGCAGCCACTCAGTTGAGTAAAATAGACGGTATTACTATTTATAGCGACCTGAACAATAATATTGGCACCCTTAGTTTTAATTATAAAAGTGAACACCCCTACGATTTGGCAACTTTGCTTGACGGATTTGGTATTGCAGTGCGCAGTGGACAGCATTGTACGCAACCATTAATGCACCATTTAGGGGTAAAAGGCACTGTTCGAGCAAGCTTTGCATTTTATAATACCCATCAAGATGTTGATAATTTCATCAATGCCTTGAAAGAATCGATTGAATTATTAGACTAATTTAGGATAACTCATGACAAATACGTTTAAAAACGTAGTAAAACCTATACAGCAGGCGCAATCTTGGCAGCAAAAATATCGCGAAATAATGCTTCTAGGCAAAACACTCCCCGCTTTAGCCGATGTACTTAAAACCGATGACGCACTGGTGCCAGGATGTGAGAGCAAAGTGTGGATGTTTATGGAGTTTGACGATAGCGAGAATCGTTTAGTGGTTATTGGCGACTCAGACACCCGTATTGTAAAAGGCTTATTAGCGATAATTTTAGCGCTTTATAATGGCCTAACACCTGAAGAAGTCGTGAATATTAATGCGTATGACGAATTTGAAAAGTTAGGCTTAATTAAACACCTTAGTGCATCTCGAGGGAACGGAATAAAAGCCATGGTCGAGGCAATTCATAGCATGGCAACTAACAAGCTCAATTAAACTATTGAGCTTGTTGTAAACGTTGTTTTTTATCTAAATATTTACGTACCGCTTTAGCCGCTACAAAAAAGCCAAAACTTCCGGTGATCATAGTTACCGAGCCAAACCCGTTATTACAATCCATATTCATTGTACCATCAGCATTTTGTTTAGCATGGCATACACTGCCATCACTGCCTGGGTAAACAAGTTGCTCAGTTGAGTACACACAATCAATATTAAATTTGCGTTTAGGGTTGTTACTAAAATTATATTGTTTGCGTAAAATATAACGCACTTTAGCAAGTAGCGGATCTTGCGTGGTTTTAGCCACATCACCAAATGTTATTTGGCTAGGATCAGTTTGCCCACCCGCGCCACCAGTAGTAATAATAGGCATTTTATTGCGCTTACAATGAGCAATAAGCGCTGCTTTTTCTTTAACTGCATCAATACAGTCAATGACGTAATCAAAACCTTGAATATGCTCACGAATATTTTCAAGAGTAATAAAGTCATCTATCACAGTTACTTTACACTCTGGGTTTATCAGTTCGCAGCGACTTTTCATTGCATCTACTTTGGCTTGGCCAATACTGCCGCTAAGTGCATGAATTTGCCTATTTACGTTCGTCGCGCAAATATCATCTAAATCAATTAAAGTGATTTTACCCACGCCTGTACGTGCTAAAGCTTCGGCGGCCCAACTTCCTACACCGCCTATTCCCACTACACAAAAATGGGCTTGTTGTAGCCAGTCAAATTGTTGGTTACCGTATAGGCGTTTGATCCCGCCAAAACGAATATCTGTTACTTTTTCGCTCATTACCAATCCAGTTGCCATGGCGATTGCCATGCTTGAAATTCTTGATGATTAATTAATTGCTGGTACTCATTACCCGTAGTAGGTAGCAAAGAGCAATTAATTTGCTCCCCATGCCATAAAAAACTTAACGCATAAGCATGAAGATACGCCCGCTCAGCTGCGGTGCCACTATAAAGTGTATCGCCTAAAATTGGCGACCCTAAACTTTTTAATGCCACTCTAAGTTGGTGGGTCCTACCCGAATACGGCTTTAAAATATACGCTCTAAACCCCGGCTTATAACTAAAAGAATAAAAGCGGGTAATAGCCGGGTTTTGCAGGGTCGGTAAAAGCTTAAACATGCCCCTGCGAGACTTAGCCATATCACCTTTTATCCACCCTTGCTTTTTTTTAGGTTTAGCATTGCTTATCGCTAAATAAAACTTGTTTATTGCGTGCTCAGTAAAAAGAGACGTAAATTTAGCAGCGGCTTCTTTATTGCGACTAAGAATAATAAGGCCAGATGTCACTTTATCAAGGCGGTGAACAGCAAATAATTTTTCGCCAGTTTGCTGCTCAGCTAATACCACAAACCCTTTTTCACCTTCTGAGTGAAAATTAAGCCCCGCTGGTTTTTCAAATATATAAAAATCAGCGTGACTAAACACTATGGGTAATTCACTTTTAACCATTATTAGGCTTGCTTAGCTTTTAGGTAGGCAATCACTTTTTCTAAATCCTCGGCCGTATCAACCCCAGCATGTGGTGTTACTTTGGCCTGCTCAATTTTAATAGCGTAACCATGGTACAGCACCCTAAGTTGCTCTAGCGACTCAAGTACTTCAAGTGGCGATACACTTAGCTCAATATACTGCTTAATGAAGCCCGCACGATAAGCATATATACCCACATGGCGCTGAAAAGGCGTTATATCTAACACACTGTCGTTATTTAACATTGCGCTTCTGTCAAACGGAATACTGGCACGTGAAAAATACAACGCATTTTTATTAATATCACTAACAACCTTCACGGCATTAGGATTAAACACTTCGTCTTGCTCTTGAATGGCTACACTTAATGTTGCCATTGGCGCGCTTGAATTATTTAGTAAAGTGGCAACTTGC
The DNA here is from genome assembly GCF_028598715.1 of Pseudoalteromonas sp. GABNS16E. Taxonomy (NCBI): domain Bacteria; kingdom Pseudomonadati; phylum Pseudomonadota; class Gammaproteobacteria; order Alteromonadales; family Pseudoalteromonadaceae; genus Pseudoalteromonas; species Pseudoalteromonas sp. GABNS16E. The sequence continues at coordinate 131,072 of NZ_JAQREZ010000002.1, read as the reverse complement.
GATACGTTTTCGCTGGCAAGTAATGGCTCATCGCCTTGTACATTTACCACCAGGGTTTCTGCGTCTAGCTTAAGTAGGTCAACAACCTCTGCTAAACGTTCAGTACCCGATTGATGATCTTCTCGCGTCATCAGCACATCGTTTGTGAACAATTTAACAGCATCAAAAACTTTTTGATGATCGGTTGCAATAACCACTTTACTTGCACCTGACAAACACGCTTTTTCATACACGTGTTGAATCATAGGTTTACCGCATATGTCAGCTAATGGTTTGCCAGGCAAACGGGTAGACGCGTAACGTGCAGGTATAACAACTACGAATTCCACTTATCAACCTCATCTTGAGATAGCTCACGCGCCTCATTTTCTAAAAGTACCGGTATATCATCGCGTACTGGGTATGCAAGTTTAGCTGCAGTACTAATAAGTTCTGCATTTTCTTTATCAAAACGAAGCTTTCCTTTGCACACAGGACAAGCAATTATTTCAAGTAATTTTGTATCAAAGGCCATTGAGGATCCCTTTTTGTTTTAATAATAAATCTAATTTATGTATTACAGCGTCAGTAGGTTTTGCATTTACGGGTAGGTAGTACCAAGTATCTTTTGCAAAGTCTCTACATTTTACTGCATCTTTTTCTGTCATTAATACGTTATCATCATTAAATTGAGTAAAATCAGCCATGCTATAAGCATAGTGATCTCTATAATGATGAGTCGAAAGCAGCTGAATATTTTGCCCCTTTAATGAATCTTCAAAACGTTGTGGATTACCAATGGCACTTACCGCATGGCCTTTTTCAATGGTTTTATTAACAGGGGTATTGTTAGCAACGTGTTTAAGTGCACCTGTTTGCAAAAAGTAGCTAAGGGATGCATCTCCCCCGTTTTCAATCACTAAATCAACGCTATTTAATCTGTTTGTGGTTTCGCGTAATGGCCCTGCAGGCATAACAAAGCCATTACCAAATCGCCTTTGGCTATCAACAATGCAGCACTCTATATCGCGCGCCATTTTATAATGCTGCATACCATCATCTGAGATTATGACATCCACACAAAATTGCTGCTCTAATAATGTAATGTTGGCTTTTCTATCGGGTCCGACAACAAGCGGACATTTTAAGCGATTAAATAAAAGTATTGGCTCATCACCAGCTTGTGCACTTGTTACGCCGCGCTCTACCACCAGCGGGTAGCTGTTGGCTTTACCGCCGTAACCTCGGCTGATAATGCCCACTTTTAGGCCTTGCTCTGACAAGTATTCGTAAAGCCATAACACAAATGGCGTTTTGCCATTCCCACCTACACTTATATTGCCCACCACAATCACTTTAGATTTAGTTTTAAAAGGCGTGGCAAAGCCAACCTTAAAAAACCATTTCCTAATGCTTGAAATTAACCAAAAAAGCGCAGCTAATGGCAGTAAAAGTAGCGTTATAAAACTAAATGGTTTATACCAGCTTTGCTCTATTTTACTCACCCGTGCTCACCAAACTGCATTTTACATAGAGCTGAATAAGTACCATCTTTAGCTAATAAACTTTGATGATCGCCACTTTCAATCACCCGACCACCATCAATAACGTATATTTTGTCGCTGTTCTCAATGGTTGAAAGACGATGGGCAATGACTATAGACGTTTTGTCTTGCATTAGGGTATCGAGAGCTTGCTGAATTAGTTTTTCAGACTCTGTGTCTAAGGCTGAAGTTGCTTCATCTAAAATTAAAATAGGTGCATCTTTTAATATAGCGCGCGCAATTGCTATACGTTGACGTTGACCACCAGAGAGCATCACCCCGTTTTCACCGACCATGGTATTGAGCTGCTCAGGTAGGTCTTTGACAAATTCCCAAACGTGGGCTTGTTTAACCACCTCTTCTAGTTGCTGCGGTGTTATTTCGCGGCTTATGCCATAACAAATATTATTAGCAATTGTGTCGTTAAATAACACAACTTGCTGAGATACTAAGGCAAACTGGCGGCGTAAATCGGCCAGTTTATATTTCTCAAGCGCAACGCCATCTAATAAAATTTCACTTGGTGCTTCTAAATCATAATAACGCGGTAATAAATTAGAAATAGTCGATTTACCAGAGCCTGAACGCCCTACAAGCGCGATGCTTTCACCGGCTTTTATACTTATTGATAGGTTATTTAAAACAGCTTCATCTTTAGTTGGGTATTTAAAGGTAACGTTTTTAACCTCAATTTCGCCCTTCACTTTATCTACGCTGTAAGTCCCTTTGTCTTTTTCAATTTCTTCATCTAAAACTAAAAAAATACTTTGCGCTGCAGAAATACCGCGCTGCATATCACTGTTCACGTTTGCTAATTGTTTAAGCGGGCGTAAAAGCATCATCATAGAAGAGATGAGTACCATAAAATCGCCTGAGCTGATCGTATCTATCATTGAAGGCATAGATACAACCCACAAAATAACAGCCATTGCACTTGCTGCAAGCACTTGAATTACCGATACGCTTAACGCTTTAGTGGCATCCATTTTTATACGTTGCTGGCGATTATGATTATTGATTTTTGAAAACTGATCGATTTCTTGTTTTTGCCCACCAAAGCCATGAATAACTTTGTGTCCACTTAGCATTTGCTCAGAGCTACGGGTGACCTGCCCCATTGCAGACTGTATATTTTTTGAAATATGGCGAAAGCGTTTAGACACAAACGTTACAATAATTGCCACTAATGGGATGATCACTAAAAAAATCAGCGAAAGCTGCCAGCTGGTATAAAACATAAGGGCAAGTAGAAAAACGACAAAAGCGCCTTCTCTTACAACAATTAACAGTGCTTTGGTGATTGCTTGCTGAACTTGTTCTGTATCAAAAGTAATTTTTGAAATTAAATCACCTGTTGAGTTTTTATCATGAAACGAAACAGGCAAATGTAATATGTGTTCAAATAACTGCTGGCGTAACGAACGAACTACTTGCGAGCCTACATAGCTTAGGCAATACGAAGACATAAAATTAAACAGGCCACGCCCTATTACCAGCGCAATTACAACAAAAGGGGCATAAGCTAGCACTTCGTTATTACGTTGGTTTAGACCTTCATCAATAAAGGGTTTCATTAATTGAATAAATAAAGCATCCATACCCGAATAGCCGATCATTCCAATAATAGCGACGAAGGCAACGCTTTTATAATCACCAACGTAAGAAATCAACCGTTTATAAATTTGTGTAGTACTTTGACTCATATTACTCTCGTTATACAATTACAGCCCTTATTGTATCCTTCAAACCGTTAAAACTAAACGTCAATCTTCTATAAACCAATAACTTTCGTGTTTGCGCGCCGTTGTCACTTTAAAGCTATCTTGATAAATACTTACCGTAATTTGCCCATCACGTGCCGTAACATATTGTTTAGCATTTATAGCTTTGTAGCGCGAAACCACTTTTTCACTGGGAAATTGCCATTGGCCTTGAAAAGCTGTTGAGTGAATAACCGTATGCGGATTTACATGGTTGATAAATTCCGTGCTTGAAGACGTATCGCTGCCATGATGAGGGCTTAAAATCACATCGGCTTGTAATGAGTGAGTTTTAATAAGGCTCAGCTCACGTGCTTTAGAAATATCACCCGTTAATAACATAGTAAGTTGGGGTGATTTGATTAAAAGCACACACGAATTATCGTTTTCGTTATTAAATGTGCTATCAGCAAAGCTGCTAATGCGCAATCCATTAAAGTTATAATCTAAAGACATACACTGTGTGGTTGTGCCGTGTGGGTGAAAACGCTTAAAACTTTCACCAAATCCTGCATTAATAAAATGTGCTGCGCCCCCTGCATGGTCGTTGTCTTGATGGCTTATTATTGCATCACTGACGGTTAAGTTATGTGTTTTCAAATAAGGAATTAACACACTGTATGTACGGCTAAAACGGTTAAAATAACTCGGGCCAAAATCGTAAACCAGCGCTTGATTGTCTTTTTCGAGTAACGTCATTAATCCGTGCCCAACATCAAACACATGCAATTGCCAAAGAGGTTTTGGTAAATACAGATAATCTATTAATGTAACGCATAGAGGAATGAGTGCTAAACGTTTAAAGGGACTAAACCAAGCGATTAATATGCATAGATAAGCTGCAACTAAGTACAATGTACGCGGTTTAGCTATATCTAACCATCTGTAATGCCAAGGGATTGCATCCATATACTTAAACAATGTTATAAGTACACTATCGAATAATAAAATGACGGGCGTTATATCTACCACAGCACTTATGATCGTAAATAGCAGCAAAAGTGGCATGATTGCCACGCTTAATAATGGAATTGCCAATAAATTAATAACCAACCCAGCAATACTTACCCCATTAAAATAAATAAGGGTAATGGGCAAAAGCCCAATAAATAAAGCAAGCTGAATAATACACAGCGCTATAAACACGCTAAGCCAATTATATTTAGTTTTAGGAAGGTGCTTTATAACAAGGAAAATAATTGCAACCGCAATAAAAGAAAAATATAAACCTGGGTTTAAAACATTAAAAGGATTGATGAGTAATACAGCGACTAAAGCATATAGAATGCTTCGCCAGCGCAGTGGCTGTTTGGCAATAAAGTAAAGACCTAACACGCAACTTAACATAATAAATGCGCGAGTCGCTGAGAGTAAAAATTCACTTAAATAAACATATATAAATGCCGCTAACCATCCGATAAAACAATAAATAATAGTTAAATTAATAGACTGCAATATATTAATTTTCAAAATGTATGCTGTGTACTTACTCAGTAAATAAAAACAGCTGAATATAAGCCCTATGTGCAACCCTGAAATGGCTAATAAATGGCTGAGCCCTAAACTTTGCATTGTTTGTTTATTTTCAAACGACATCAGTGATTTATCACCACTAAGCAATGCATAATAAAGCCAGTTAAGCGTTGTTTTTTGATAAGTGTGTTTTAAAAACGACCTGTATTTATAAATTATTGAAGGTGAAGCCGCGTTAGTAATGCGCAATTGCTTATTAAGTACTTTGCCTTTAAATAGTATGCGTTGTTTAAAGGCATGCACATTATTATCAAACACACCGATATTTTTAATTGTTCTGAATTTTTTCAGCGCTATTGTTGCCTCAAAAGTATCGCCCTGCTTAATAAGCTGTGCAGAATCGACACTTAACATGGCTTTAGGTGCTTTAAATTTGTGTATTTCATCCCCATTTAACTTTAATAACGTTGCTTTTATATACTGTGGTTGCTTTGCAGAGATAACGTCATCAACAAGAATTGTGGCAGGGTAAGCATAGTTATTTTCATCATTTGGCAATGTATAGCTATAAAACAGGTAAAAGTGCACAACAATGCAGCAAATAGCTAAAATAAACCCTAACAAAACATTCAAAAACGGCTTAAAATAGGCGCTCGCAATAAGGACAGATATTGTGATGACTGTAAATTCATGGGTTTGATAATAAAATACGGTTGAAATACAACCTATTACAAATCCAAGACTAATCCACACTGAAGTAAATGGTTGCTTGAAATGCCTAAGAAAACGATCCAACGATTTTTACCTGATCCTAATAAAATTAGGCATCATAAAACACTTAGAATATTCGGCCGCCTATTACAAGACGCCAACCTATGGCATTTAAACAGGCGCTCTGCAAGGGGCGCATTTGCAGTTGGTTTATTTTTTGCGTTCATCCCTGTTCCTTTTCAAATGGTTTTAGCCGCTGCGGCAGCTATTGTATTTAGAGTTAACTTACCTATTTCTGTTGCATTGGTATGGCTTACCAACCCACTGACTATGCCGCCAATATTTTACGGCTCATACCTTGTAGGTACGCTTGTTTTAAATCAACCAGAGCAGCATTTTGCATTTGAAGCCAGTTGGGCATGGTTCTTAGAAAGCCTTTCTACCATCGGTCCTGCATTTTTAATTGGCTCACTGGTGTGCGCTTCTGTTGCCGCTATTATTGCTTATTTAGGTATTGATATTATTTGGCGACGCTCTGTGCGCAAAGCCTGGTTAGCGCGAAATACTAATACGTAATAAAGCCAACTATTAAAGTACTCAAATAGAATGACTTAATGAAGCAAATTGAGATAACTAATTAACGCCAAGCACTTTATTATAGACGAAAAAAAACCAACTTTTATACGTTGGTTTTTTTATGAAAAGCGTTAAGCTTAAAATCTAAATACTCTGCGTAAGCCCACTAGCGGCAATAATAACAGTGTGTACCAAGGGAAGCTTGCTGAGCTTCTTTCATAAAGCTCTTCTTCTATTGGTGTACAGTCTTCTACTTCACCATCAATAGGTGTTAGCTTTACTGCAACAGCAACACTTTCGTACTCAATATTACCTTCAATATCGGTTTCTACATTACCAAAGGTATCGCGCTTTTCAACGGTTTTGGTAGCTACACCAAAAATCTCATTGTCTTCATTAATGACTTTCGCTTCAGCCATTGTGTAGGCGTAATCTGTTTCACCGTCTGTTTCATAACAAGGTAGTAAATCGTTTAAATTGGTAATTTTATCGTCACCAATTTTATATATAAACGCTTCTTTACGACGGCTGTTTTCAGATGTACCTACCTCGCCTTCACCAACAACATAACCTTGGTTATTAATATCATTACCATAAGCGCTTGAGCTATTAAAGTAACCGGTAGGGAAAACGGTATTGCCAGTACTTATATCATGATAGAAAAACTGATCACGGATCGTGGTTTCAATACGCTTTGATGCATAACCAACAATTACATCGTTGTCATTGACAGCAAGCGCTTTACCAGAAAGCCAATCATCTTCTTGGTCTATAAAATTAAACACGTCACCATTTTTAAAATAAACAGGCATTGTTAAAATAGTGTCGTCATTTTTATAGTAACGAGCATTTGAAGAGCCCACCACTGTGCCATTATTATTTAGTGCAAGAGCGGTACTTGTAAAAGCAAAGTCATCATCTTCTTCTGGCGTTAAGGCAAGGCCTAGTATTTCAGTAGAAGTGATATTAAATGCTTCATCAAGCTCCCATTTTACCGCGCGCTCATCAAATACGCCGGTGGTTACACTTGAATTTAATAATTCCACACAGGTATTGGTTGGCTCATCTTCGTTATCACAGTTATCTTCAATATTATCAAGTCTGTCTTCAGGAATACCTGTTGAAACATAACCAACGACAGTGTATCCGTCATTTGTTTTAACAATATCGTTAGCTCGGCTAGTACCGCCGTAATCGTCAAAGTCTGGAACTAACTCAACCTTTTGCGTTCCATCTTCAGAAATAACTATTCCACGCTCAATAAAGTCATGGGTAAACCATGTTTCTTCTTCATCTTCATCATCTGGCGTAAATAAAACTTTATCATATGGAGCCGCACTCCAACCAACGCTCACGCCATCTTCGCTTACCGCATTATAAAAGTTACTAACCGATCGCGTTAAACCATCGTAATCTACCGACTCTTCATCAAACAGTATTTGCTCAGTCACTATGCCATCGTCAAACTTAATACCAACTACCGAGCTTAACTTTTGGTACTCGTAATCCGTTGGTCTGCCAGCTAAAAAGCTAACCATAAATGAATGCGCATCGGCGTTATTAAAAACCGCATCGTTATTTTCTATATCATCAAGTGTAAAAGTAATTTCTTTATCACTTAGCTCAAAGTTGTACTCTTCACTATCGTACGCATTTTCAATAACGCTTTCGGTAAAGTCGATATAGCTAATATCGATTGGTAAATTATACAATCCGTTGGCAGTACCAATAATGTGCCCGCTTTCGCTTACGTCAGTCACGTAAGAATGTTTAGCGCCGTCAAGAGTACCTAGTTCTGTTAATTCATAGGTTGCACTTAATGCAGATGTACTCAATGTCGCTAAAATACTGGCAGCGAGTAATTTATATTTCATTTTAATCCTTACTACTGATTCTGTAATTCTTCAAGTTCTTCCCAGCGCTCAAACGCGGCTTCAAGGTCAGACTCAAGTTTTGCTAAATGGTTCAATGCATTAGTGGTTACGTCGCTATCTTGTTTGAAAAAGTCAGGATCGCTCACTACAGCTTGCTGCGCTTCTACAGCGGCTTCAAGTTGTTCCATTTTATTGGGTAGTTGCTCTAATTCAAGTTTTAATTTGTAAGAAAGCTTAGTGCTTTTGTTTTCAGGCTTTGTCGCGGCTACAGGCGCAGGTTTAACGTCTTTTTTTGGTGCTTGTTGCTGTTTTTCCTGCTCGGCTAAATAGCTTAAATAAGCTTGGTAATCGGTGTAACCCCCTACCATATCGGTTATTTTGCCATCACCTTCAAACGCCCAAACACTACTACACGTATTATCAATAAATTCACGGTCATGGCTTACTATAAGCACAGTACCCTGATACTGATTAATAATTTCTTCGAGTAACTCTAATGTTTCAATATCCAAGTCATTGGTTGGCTCATCGAGTACTAAAATATTTGAGGGTTTCAAAAATAGTTTTGCAAGTAAAAGCCTGTTTTTCTCACCACCAGAGAGTGCTTTTACAGGTGTACGCGCACGTGCCGGTGGAAACAAAAAGTCTTGCAGGTAACCAAGTACATGACGAGAACGCCCGCCCATCATTACCTCTTGTTTACCCTCGGCAACGTTATCTTGAACAGTGGCCTCTTCATCAAGCTTTTGCCTATATTGGTCAAAGTAAGCAAATTCTAAATTAACGCCTTGTTTAACATGGCCGCTATCGGCTTCTAAATCACCAAACAGCAATTTAAGTAAGGTAGTTTTACCAATACCATTTGGGCCTACTAAGCCAATTCGGTCACCGCGCATAACAAGGGTAGAAAAATCATTAGCAATCACTTTATCTTTAAATGCATGACTAAGGTGTTTTGCCTCAAACACTAGCTTGCCTGATCTATCTGCCGTTTCAATATTAAAATCGGTTTTACCTACTTGCTCTACACGGGCTTTGCGCTCAACACGTAGCTGTTTAAGTTCACGTACACGGCCTTCGTTGCGGGTACGACGGGCTTTAACACCTTGGCGTATCCAGGCTTCTTCCTCTGCTAAACGCTTATCAAAAAGTGCATTTTGTGATTCTTCTACTTTTAAGTCATGCGCTTTTTGTTCAAGGTAGGTTGCGTAATCACCAGGGTAAGAGATAAGTTTACCGCGGTCTAAATCTAAAATACGCGTTGCAACAGCACGGATAAACGCACGGTCATGCGATATAAATACAATACCGCCTTTAAATTCTTTTAAAAACTGCTCTAGCCATTTAACACTGTCTACGTCTAAATGGTTTGTTGGCTCATCAAGTAACAATAAGTCAGGCTCACTCACAAGAGCACGTGCTAAAGCAACTTTACGCAACCAACCACCTGAGAGCGACTCTAATTTAGCATCTGGGCTAAGCTCTAAACGCGTTAGTACTAATTGAATACGCGAATCAAAACGCCAACCGTCACACGCTTCTAAATCGTTAGATAAACGCTCAAGCTTATTTAGCAGTTTGTCGGTACAATCGGTTTGTAACTGCGTGCTTACATGATGATAATCAATTAGCAAATTAGCAATATCAGGCATACCCTGTGCTACATAATCGAATACTGAGCCATTTGCTCCTTTAGGAGGATCTTGCTCTAAGCGAGATATTTTGATCCCGCCAAGCTGGTTAATTTCACCATCATCTAAAATAACTTGCCCATCTAGTACTTTTAAAAGTGTAGATTTACCCGCCCCATTTCGCCCTACAATACAGACGCGCTCACCGCTTTCTATCACTGCATCAGCATCATCAAGTAATGGGTGCGTACCATAAGCTAACTGCGCTTTTTGTATTCTAATTAAATCCATAAATACTGCTCTTTTATTCTTGCGCTAAAAATTCATGCACTGTTTGTGCATCAAGCGGCCAGTACAAATGGTGGCCGCTTTTGCTCTCAAATACGGGAATACTTAACTGAAAACGCGCTATTAGCTGCTCATCAGTGAGTATATCAATTAATTTAAGCTCACTATTTTTATCCAAAACCGATAATAAAACCTGCTCGGCTTGCTCACATAAATGACAGCCATCGGTGTGGTATAAAACATAATTAGCCATGGGTAATTAACCAACTGTTGTGTATTTTTTTATTACGTTTGAAATCAGGTGATAACGTTTTTTCTGAAATATTTTCAGCTTTTAACCCTAAACCCATCAAACCTACTTCATCCATTACAAAACCACGTTTGTTATTAGAAAAAATTAATGTACCCGACGGACTCAAGATTTTTTTAACCCAAGTAAGTAATTTTATATGATCGGTTTGCACATCAAACGCGTCTTTCATTCGTTTAGAATTAGAAAACGTAGGCGGGTCTAAAAAGATTAAATCGTATTGGCCTTGTGCGTATTCTAGCCATTTTAAACAATCAGCTTGCTCAAAACGGTAGCGAGTATTGCTAATATCATTTAGCGCAAAGTTATCTTGGCCCCACTTAAGGTAGGTTTTTGATAAATCAACGGTGGTAATTGCTTTTGCACCACCTAATGCCGCGTGCACAGAGGCTGTACCGGTGTAGGCAAATAAGTTTAAAAAGCGTTTGTCTTTTGCATTTTGCTGAATATAACGACGTGCTAAACGATGATCTAAAAACAGCCCAGTATCGAGGTAATCAAACAAGTTTACTTTAAACTTAGCGCCAAATTCTTCCACCACCATTGTACGGTTTTGTTTAGCCATTGGGGTGTACTGCTCTTCCCCTTTTTGTTTTTTACGCACTTTAACGGCTATGTTTTCAGGTGCTATGTTTAGCTGCTGTGCAGTTAAGCTAATCACATCTTGAAGACGCTTTTCTGATGTTTTTTCGTCAATTTCTTTAGGTGCTGCGTATTCAAAAATAACAGCAGAATCGCCGTAAATATCAACCGCTACGTTGTACTCAGGAATATCAGCATCGTATACGCGATAAGCTTGTACTTCGTTTTGTTTAAGCCAATTTTTTAGGCCTTGTTTGTTCTTTTTCAAACGATTAGCAAACGACATTGAGCCTTCAAAATTAAGAGCCGGTTTGTCATCGCTTGTCAGGCTTACCTGTTTATCATCTAACTGGTATAAATTTAGCTCTACATCTAATGGGCCGTTTTTAAATTTATAACGCTTTTGTTTAACCAGTTTTAACAGCTTAAATAGGCTTTCATCCATGCCTAGTAACGCAAGCTTCCAATGATTAAAGTGCTTTTTAAAACCCACGCCCATGCTGCGGTGTAAGTTTACCAGCTCAGCCATAGAGCCAATACGCTCGCCGTACGGTAAGTTAGAAATAACCACCCCGGGTAATTTAGCAACAGAGGTAAGCTTAGTTGCATCACTTTGCTTAAACTTAATAACATTACCCAGCTCTGCTCGCTCGGCATTGGCAATGGCTTTATCAAGAACTTGCGCATCGTAATCGTGGCCAATTAACCACAATTTAGGATCGGTAATTTGCTCAATTAATTCTTCACGAAGTTGTTTAAATTTGGCCGCTCTAAAACTAGGTAAACGCTCAAAAGCAAACCCTTCTCTAAATAAACCAGGTGCTTCGTTACGCGCCATGCCCGCCGCTTCAATTAAAATAGTGCCGGCACCACAACATGGGTCAAATAAAGGTTGATTTACATTTTCAAGCCAACCACTGCGTTTAATAATCGCGGCCGCTAAGTGCTCTTTAATAGGCGCTTTACCTTGGCCTTGGCGATAACCGCGCTCAGATAAACGAGGACCCGAGTAATCAATATACAAAGCCACACCATGGCGATTTAAACGCGCCACAACACGCACATTGGCATCTTGCTTATCTACATTTGGGCGCTGTTCGTATAAATCGTTAAAGTAGTCAACAATCGCATCTTTAATTACCAAGCCTGAAAACTGGGTATTTTTTAAAGAGTCGTTGGTACCATTAAAATCAACGGCAAATGTTTGGGTAGGGCCAAACCATTCTTGCCATGGCTGAAAACGAGCAAATTTATACAGGCTATCTTTATCATTCACGCCTTCTTTTTCTTCAATAAGCATCAGCACACGTGTTGCGTAACGAGTTGATAGACAAACCTTTTGCGCCAATGTTGAATCTGCCTCAAAGCGAACAGAACCCACAGTTTGTTTAGACACGACGGCGCCTAATTCTGTTAGTTCATCAACAAGTAAATTTTCGATTCCGATAGAAGTAAGTGCGATAAATTGCAAAGTAATAACCCTTAATAGCTAATTGCGCAGGATTATAACATAGGTTGGCTGACAAACACTTGATAAACGCAGCTCGATTTGTAAATTTGCTAAGCTGATTTAGTGTGATATTGCTCAAGTAATAGCGGGTGAACACGATTGTTTAAAACGCGGATAACTTCAAACTGTTCAAGGGACAAATTATCATCAAGTTTGAATGTTTCGTTAAGGTTTAGGCAAATTGAAGCATCAGGGCAATGTTCAACAATTAAAAACTCACCGGTTTGCGCTTTTGAGGTAAGTTTAACGATGGCTTCTGTACTTGGCTGGGTGCCAGTGTACTCTTCAAAAAACCAACTTTTAGCCAGTACCGGTTTTAAATGAAATTTTACAGCGGTGGCATTGAGCGCAATTTGGCAAATTTGTGCAGGCTTATACAGCTCAAAACCATCTAAGTAGTTATATACCTGTTCATAAAAAGCAGCATCTTCTAAGCTAAAACGCGGGTTTTCAAATACACAGTCGGTGAGTTGTCTTAATTTATACGGTGTGCATAGTTGCATATCGTCATTTAAATCAAGTAGTAAGCGGTTTTTATTTGCACATGCAATCCACTGCCATTGTTTTGTTGCTTGTAACATTTGCCTCCTCCTTGTTTAAAAATTTATTTTTAATTAAGACATTAATATTAGATTATAACGGCTTTTGACCATTTTTAAAACATTTGTTTAGAACATTTATTGAACGATCAAAAGCTTACATAACTGATCCTTATAAGGAATCAACGATCGATTTTACCAATTGTGGCCCTTTGTAGATGAACCCAGTATAAACCTGCAGTAAATTTGCGCCTGCATTAAGCTTTTCTTGAGCTGATTGCGCATCATCAATACCACCTACACCAATAATTGGTAATTTACCTTGTGTTAAACGTTTAAGTTCGCTAACAACGTGTGTAGAACGCTCTCTTACTGGGCTGCCAGATAAACCACCCGCCTCATCGGCGTATTGCTGACCCATTACTGCACTACGTTCAAGCGTAGTATTTGTTGCGATTACGCCATCAATTTGATTATTTAATAGTGACTCGCTAACCTGCTCAATTTGGATTTGATCAAGATCTGGCGCTATTTTAACCAGCATAGGTACTTGCTTATTATGCTTGGCAATTAAATCGAGCTGTTCATTCTTTAAACTTTGCAGTAAATCATCTAACGCGGCGCCATATTGTAAATCGCGCAGCCCTGGGGTATTTGGAGATGAAATATTGACCGTAATATACGAAGCATGCTCGAACACTTTACGCATACAATGAATGTAGTCGTCTTTACCTTGCTCATTTGGGGTATCTTTATTTTTACCAATATTAATACCTAAAATACCGGTGTACTTGGCATTTTTTACGTTATTAACTAAATTATCGACCCCTTTATTATTAAAGCCCATTCGGTTAATAATGGCATTTGACTGCGGTAATCTAAAAATGCGCGGCTTATCATTACCTGCTTGCGGGCGCGGGGTAACTGTGCCAACTTCTACAAAACCAAAGCCCATTTGGCTAAAGGCATCAATACACTCTGCGTTTTTATCTAAACCTGCAGCCAAACCCACAGGGTTTTTAAACTCAAGGCCTAAAAAATTAACTGGTTTGTTTTGTAGTTGTTGTGACCAAGCTGCGTTTAAAGGGGTGTGTGCAAAACGGCGTAAATTATTAAGCGCAAACTCATGTGCCCATTCAGCATCTCGGGTGAACATAAAACGGCGGGCTAAATCGTAAAACATGAATTGTTCCTCTTTAAATTACAGACAAAAAAATACCTCAGACTAGGCTGAGGTATTGTATAACAATTTTAACAATTAACTGATTATTTACTGAATAAATAACCAATTAAAGCTAAATTATTTTCCTGATGTATCACAGTTATGGCTTAACAACATTAATTCGCGCAGTGCAACTGAGAACTTAGCAAAGTCGTGACTTTGCGAGGTTTTAAATTCAGCTAACATTTGCTTCCAACGCTGTAGCAGCAGATCTTGGCTGGCCATCCACTGATCGATTTGATTATCAACATCGTTTTCGTCACCTTCAAAGCTGTTTAGCACAACATGAGAAAGCGTACGTTGTTGCCAATCAAGCTCTTCACGGTACGACGCACGGGCAAGTGCTTGCCAATGGTTAGAAACAGGCTGGTTAGTAATTTGATCTAAGAACCAGTGTAAGCCCATACGCGAGCCAAGTTTAAAGTAGGTATTAGATACCATCGCCACACTGCGGCCTGAATTATGCGCTATTTCAGCAATATCCATTACAGAGAACAGGCTAGAAAGGTCAATAATACGCTTAGCAATTTGCTTAGGTACACCTTTTTCAACTAGCTCATTTGCTTTGCCAGTCAAACATTCGTGTTCTTTGTCTTGCATGTACGTATTTAAGTTTTCGCTTAAATCTTTAAACGTTGGCGCAAAGAACTCGATAGCTTGTTCAATTGTTTGTGCTTTATTACGATGACGTAAGAACCAGCGTGTTGCACGGCGAACAGTACGACGTAATTGGTACAGCATTTCGGTTTGAACTGCTGCTGGGATTTTATTATCTAGCGCACTGATTGATGACCAGGTTTCACGCATTTCAAAAATCTCACTCGCAATTGAGTAGCACATTGCGATTTCAGCTTCGTTAGCACCGGTCTCTTCGTTCATGCGTACCATGAAGTTTAAGCCCATGTCATTAACGATATTGTTCGCCAGTTTTGTTGCAATGATTTCTTTGCGCAGTGGGTGGTTATCCATCGCGTCGTTAAATTTTTCACGCAGTGGACGCGGGAAAGACTTAACTAGTAGCTGACGGTAGTAAGGGTTTTCAGTAATTTCATCTGTTACTAAAGACTCTTTAAGCACCATTTTAGCGTACGAAACTAATACGGAAAGCTCTGGACGTGTTAGGTCTTTACCTGCTGCAGCGCGCTCTGCCAACTCTTCATCCGTTGGTAAAAACTCAATTGCACGGTTTAGCTTGCCTTCTTTTTCAAGGGCATGAATAAAGCGGATCTTCTCTTTAAGTGTTGATGCACCTTTAGACTGTGTAATCGACAATGTATGTGTTTGACGGTAACAATCTTTAAGTACAAGCTCAGACACTTCGTCGGTCATAGAGTAAAGTAACTCATCACGTTGTTTACGTGTTAAATCACCTTCTGAAACTAAGCCGTTAAGTAAAATTTTAATATTTACTTCGTTATCTGAACACGCAACACCGCCTACGTTATCAATAAAGTCGGTATTTACACGCCCGCCTTTGGCTGCAAACTCGATACGCCCTAATTGGGTTGCACCTAAGTTACCGCCCTCACCTAAAATTTTAGCGCCAAGGTCTTTACCGTTTATGCGCAGCGCATCGTTTGCACGATCCCCTACATCAGCGTCTGTTTCGTGGCTGTTTTTAATATAAGTACCAATACCACCGTTCCATAGTAAATCAAATTCCATCATTAATGAGGCTTTGATTAACTCGTTCGGTGTCATGCTTGCTTTTTTAGTGCCAAGCATTTTTTTCATTTCTGGGCTTAAAGAAATCGATTTAGCTGCGCGCGAGAAAATCCCACCACCCGCTGAAATCAGATCTTTATTGTAATCTTCCCATGATGAACGAGGCAGGTTAAACAAGCGCTCACGCTCTGGGTAAGAGGTCGCTGCATCTGGTGTAGGGTCTACAAATATGTGCATATGGTTAAACGCGACTTGTAAGCGAATGTGCTTAGACAATAACATGCCGTTACCAAATACATCGCCGGCCATATCACCAATAGCAACCACAGTGAAATCGGTAGTTTGACAGTCAATATCCATTTCACGGAAATGACGTTTAACAGACTCCCATGCACCTTTTGCTGTTATGCCCATTTTCTTATGGTCATAACCTACTGAACCACCTGATGCAAACGCATCACCTAGCCAGAAGTTGTATTCGTTAGCAATACCATTAGCAATATCAGAGAAGGTAGCTGTACCTTTATCGGCTGCAACTACTAGGTATGGGTCGTCTTCATCGTGACGTGTTACATTAGTTGGCGGTACAATTTCACCACGCTCAATGTTATCGGTAATGTCTAATAAACCACGAATGAAAATCTTGTAACACTCTTGACCTTCTTTAATAAAGGCTTCGCGTTCACTCGGTAGCTGCTTACATACAAAACCACCTTTAGAACCTACCGGAACAATTACGGTGTTTTTAACTTGTTGTGCTTTTACTAAGCCCAGTACCTCAGTACGGAAATCTTCACGACGGTCTGACCAACGAAGGCCACCACGAGCAACTTTACCCCCACGTAAATGTACACCTTCTACACGCGGAGAGTATACAAAAATCTCAAATGCTGGCAACGGAAGCGGCATATCAGGAATTAAGCTAGGCTGTACTTTAAACGACACGTAAGATTTAAACTGACCTGTTTCATCTTTTTGGAAGTAGTTAGTACGCAGTGTTGCGACAATCATATCTACGTATAAACGTATAATACGGTCATCATCAAGGTTCGCTACGTTTTCAAGCTCTAAGTAAATTTGTGCACTTAATTTTTCAAGTGTTTTAGGACTTGCAGGGCTTTTTACTGAGAATTTTTTAGCAAATAAGTTAACTATTTGCGCAGCAATATGCGGGTAATTTGCAAACGTGCTCTCAATGTAGGTCTGTGAGAAGGTAACCCCAATTTGGCGCATATATTTTGCATAGGCACGTAATATAGAGGCTTCACGACCTGTTAAACCACCCATTAATACTAAGCGGTTAAAGCCGTCGTTTTCAAGGCGGTTGCCCCATACATTAGTTAATGCAGCGCGAAAACGAGCAGAAATCTTATCAAAGTCGGCCATTCCTTTGCTGTCAATCAGCATAGAGAAGTCCATGATCCAATTGATACGACCATCACTTGTTTTAACAGAATATGGCGTTTCACCTACAACGCGTAAACCAAAGTTTTCTAGCATTGGCATAACATCAGATAAGTGAATTGGCTCATCTTTATGAAACAAGCTTAAGCGTACAATATTGCTGTTAGCTTCTTCTTGCGGACGGTAGAACAGCATTTCTAGCTTGTTCTCGTCGTTTAATAATTCTAGTTTTTCAATATCGACAACCGCAGCACTCGGTAGTACTTCATCTTTGTACGAGCGTGCAAACGCGTTGCAATATTTACGATTTAGCTCATTACCGCGGGCTTCCCCTGCTGACTCTAACAGTGCAGATTGTAATTTATCTTCCCATGTACGAGCAGCTTCTACTAGGTTGTTTTCGATGTCTTTCACGTTATATTCGATATTGTTATCGGTCACACGAACGGTGTAATGTGTACGCGCCAGTGTTGACTCAGAGAAATAGGTAGTAAATTCGACTTTTTCGTCAGAATTAAAGGCGTTAGCTAAAATGTCTTGTGTTTCTCGGCGCAGCGCTGTGTTATATCGCTCACGCGGGACGTACACCATACAAGAGAAGAAACGTCCGTAGGCGTCTTTACGAACAAACAAGCGACACATATCACGCTCTTGAATTTGTAAAACACCCATTGCTACTTCAAGTAACTCGCTCTCGCGAGCTTGAACTAATTCATCACGTGGGTACGTTTCTAAAATATTAAGTACCGCTTTGTATGCATGGGTGCCTTTAGCAAAGTCACACATATCCATGATGCGGTTAATTTTAGTTTTTAGAACAGGCACATCTGCTGCGCTGTTGTTGTAAAAGCTTGATGAAAATAGGCCGATAAAACGGTCTTCACCAACCACATTGCCTTCATCATCAAAGCGTTTAATACCAACGTAATCTATGTAGGCTGGGCGATGAACGCGCGATACAGAGTTCGTTTTTGTTAATACTAATAAGTTACTGCTGAGGGCTTCTTGGCGAGCAAATTCAGGTAATTCAGATAATAAACGTGTGTGCTCATCGGTTGAATTTTTCATCAGGCCAAGGCTTGTGCCCATTTTACCTTTTAACTGGTAATCACCTTGTACAGGGGTAAGCTCGTACTCGCGATAACCCATTAAAGTAAAGTTATCTTTAGCCAGCCAATCTAAAAACTCTACGGCTTCAGATACTTCGTTCTTATTTTTATTGTGCTTACGTTTTGGTACTTCTTTAGTAACAGAGACTAATTTTTCGCGAATTGGCTGCCAATCATCTACCGCAATAGAAACATCAACCAAGACTGATTCGAGCTCTTTTTTGAAAGAAGCAATAACAGATGCATCGGTTTGGCGGTCAATCTCAATAAAGAACACTGTTTTAGTAGAGGTTGATTCTTGCTCTGCTTTTAAATTTGATAAACCAGAAATTTTAGCGTTATTGTCACGCTGAATTTTTAGTGGGCAGTGAAGTAATAAGTGAGAAGCTATATTTTCACGGGTCATAGCCATACGAACAGAATCAACTAAAAATGGCATATCTTTAGCAATAATTTCTACAATTGTATGTGATGACTGCCAGCCATCTTTTGCTACTTCAGGGTTGAAAACGCGAATTACTGCGTCGTCCGTGGTGTTTTTTTCTAGTGCATTCCAAAGGCTGAGTGCAGCACCGTATAGGTCACTATCATTGCGATTTGCCAAATCCTCTTTAGACATATTGCTGTACAAGGCTTTGGCGAATTTCTCAACGAGTAACACATTATCAGCGTGAACTTTTTTCTGGATAAGCTTACAGACATTATCTAGGATAACCGAGGCTTGGCCTTCATTTCGTGTCATTGTATGTTCCTTAATCTATTACTGCTTTTAGTTAAGCAGAATATTTGTACAGCCATTTATTAGCGTGGAGTCAGTTAAATTCTAACCCTTTTAGCGCTAATAAACAGCCTTTTCGATGAAAACATTTTAAGCATTTCAGCTATTTGGTCATCTATTCACAAAATATAGATATAAATGACCATTACAGGTCATTTAGGAGCACAATTATTCACTTTATTTTTTCTGGTCGGTCCACAGCAGACTACCAATTGCGGGTAATAGCAGTACCGCACCTAACATATTTACTAAAAACATGAAGGTAAGCAGTATTCCCATATCTACTTGAAACTTAAGATCAGAGAATATCCACGTACTAACACCTATCGCAAGGGTAATACCGGTAAACAATACAGCACTGCCACGCTCAACAAGGGCATTACGGTACGCCACGCTCAGCGGTACGTTTTGCTTAAGTTGGCCCATCATCGAAGAAAGTATATAAATACCGTAATCCACACCAATACCTACACCTAAGGCTATGACAGGTAAAGTAGATACCGTTAAGCCAATTTCTAATTGCACCATAAGTGCTTGTGCAAGAGTTGATACAATATACAGAGGTAATACCACTGCGATTGTCGCCTTCACACTCTTAAAGCTTAACAAACACAAAATAATAACTGCGCCGTAAACGTAAAGCATCATCGGAATTTGCGCCGCAGAAACAGACTCGTTTGTTGCCGCCATAACCCCTACAGGCCCAGACGCTAACTTAAAGGCTAACTTGTCTGTACCTTCTTCTTGTGCAAATTGCTTAACACGTTGAATAACGGTATCGATTGTATTTGCTTTGTGATCATCTAAAAATATAATCACCGGCATGACTGAGCAATCGCCATTGAGTAATCCTGTGCTTGTTTCTACACGGGCTGTTGATTGCACTAAGCTGGCTGAATTACGCGGCAAGCTTTGCCATTTTAAGTTACCTTCGTTGTAACCTGCGTTAACCGACTGCGCCACAGAGCTTAAACTAACCGCCGATTGTACGCCTGGCACGTTTTCTACCTTGTACTGAAAACGGCTAATGCGCGCCATCACATCGTGCTCTGTACACGCCGCAGGGTAAGCCTCAACAATCACTTTTAAAATATCCGACGAAATGGTGTATTTATCCGATATTAAAAATGTATCTTGATTGTAGCGAGCATCTTGATGCAACGAAGGCGCACCTGCATGTAAATCACCAATTCGCATTTTATCTGCTTGCCAGTAACCTAAGGCAAATAACACCAGCGTAAAACCAATAATCATTTTTGCGGTTTTAGGGTCTGTGGCTTTTACTAATAAATCGCGTATCGCATCTAGCATATTTGGCTTTTGCGCATCGCCTGATTGAATATGCACAGTGTTGGCAAAATTCATATACGAGGCCCACACTGGCAATAAAATTAAATTAGTAAATATAATAACCGCAACACCTAAACTTGCTGTGATTGCAAGTTCACGAATAATACCTATATCAATAGTCAGCAGGGTTAAAAAGCCCACCGTGTCTGAAAGCAGCGCAATACCACCAGGTACAAGTAATGCTCTAAAGCTTGATTGACAACAAATGCGGGTACTTTTGCCCTCACCTACTTTTTTACCAATGGCGTTGATCATCTGCACGCCGTGGCTTACACCAATCGCAAATACTAAAAACGGCACCAATATAGACATAGGGTCGAGACCAAAACCTAGACTCGACAATAAACCCATTTGCCAGATTACGGCAATAATTGAACACGCTATAGGTAAAATGGTGAGCTTTAAACTGCCACAAAATAGCCATACCATAATAAAGGTAAAACCAATGGCAATAGCAAAAAATAGCACAACGCCTTTTGCCCCCTGAGCGATATCGCCGGCCATTTTGGCAAATCCAATAATATGAATACTGACTTTATCTGTACTTAAAGGCTCTCTTACTTGCGTTTCTAACTTATCTGCAAATGCGAGTGTATCTAGCTTTTGCTGAGTTTGCGGGTCGGTTTCTAGTAGCTGCGCGGTCACCATGGCACATGAGTAATCGCTGGCAATCATTCGCCCTACTACTTTTGCTTTTTCAATGTTTTCTTTAACTACCGCTAAACCTTTTTGGTCAGCTTTAAAGTTTGCAGGAATAATCGGGCCGCCAGCAAAACCATCTTCAACCACTTCGACAAAGCGCGCACTGGGCGCAAAAATAGAGTTAACTAATGGGCGGTTTACACCAGGAATAAAATACAGTTGATCGTGTACTGCTTTTAACTGGGTGAAAAATTCGGGGTTAAAAATATTGCCACTGTCATCACACACCGAAATTAAAATGCTATTTGCGCCACCAAATTGTTTTTCGTGTTTGGTGTACACTTTCATGTATTCGTGATTCAGCGGAATATTTTTGTTAAACGAGGCGTCTAATTCAATATGAGTGGCTTTATAGCCTAAAAAACATGTGATTAGCGCAAAAGCGATCAACATGATAGTACGGTGTCTAAACACCGCCTTTTCTAAAAAATCTAAAAACGTATGCATTAAGGGTTCAACTCCTTCACTTTAATGCCATCTTCTGTTGCCATGACTAATTTATTATTAATTATTACGCCATCAAGAATAGCTTTACCATCGGGGCGTTGTTCATGTGTAAGTAAGCCGTCTTTTAAATGAAAGATCACACCACTATTTGCCAGCAGTAACCAATGCTCATTATTATCATTTATAATGTTATTAACCGTGGCCGTTTTAACATTTTCAAAATGCTGCCATTGTTGTTCATTTTTATTTTTAGCAAATACATTTCCTCTGAGCCCTGCCACAATTTCTTGCTGCGGATCTGATGCTACCGCAAAAAAAGAACCTGGGTAAATTTCATCAAGGCGTTGCCATGTTTGGCCATTATCACTGCTTTTGGCCATTAACCCCATTTCACCGACTAACATCAAACCACTGTCTGTTTTTTCAATACGGTTAAAATGTGGCAGTATAGATGCTGTTTCAGCCTCGTAGCCTTGAGGATCATTTTCTTTTAAATCATTCAAATACTCTCTATCTTCACTAAACAGTAAAGAGTCTAAAAAGCGTTTATGCCAGTGCTTGCCGCCATCACTGGTTTGATAAAACATACCATAAGCGCCAACAGCAAAACCATTTGAGTCATCTTCAAAGTAAATATCTAAACACGGCTTATCAAGCTCTGGCTTTGCTTGTTGTAATTGCCAATTTAAACCACCATCGGTGGTATTAATTATTGTGGCATCGTGCCCGCACGCCCACCCGTGGGTTTCATTAGAAAAATCGACAGCCGTTAACAATACCTGTGTAGGGACGCTTTGCGCTTGCTGCCATTGCTCAGCGTTTTTGCTTGTTATTACCGTACCGTGCTTACCTACAGCCACTAAACCTGTACCTGTATTGGTAATATCAGTTAGTAGGGTTTTATTTGCGTTGATTGCGCTAATAGCATACTGAGGTGCATCTTGTGCAATACTCGCACCGCTTATGATCAGGCTGGCATATACCAAA
The DNA here is from genome assembly GCF_028598715.1 of Pseudoalteromonas sp. GABNS16E. Taxonomy (NCBI): domain Bacteria; kingdom Pseudomonadati; phylum Pseudomonadota; class Gammaproteobacteria; order Alteromonadales; family Pseudoalteromonadaceae; genus Pseudoalteromonas; species Pseudoalteromonas sp. GABNS16E. The sequence continues at coordinate 108,631 of NZ_JAQREZ010000002.1, read as the reverse complement.
TACTTCATAAATTTTAATCGCCTTGAACTGAAGAATTGTTTGTCTGTTTGCTGAGGAAAATCCTGCGTGTCGTATAGACAAACGCGATGAGAAAGAAAAAAGCAGCTAACGGGCTGTTAGCTGCATATTACGTTGTTATCTACCTTCACGGCGTAAAGCGCTTGAAGTAAATTCGTTATCGTTAAACGACTCTGAAAAGTCGTACATTTTTTCTTGGTTATCTAAACCAATAGCTAAGTAACGGCGCGAATTTAAATCATGATACACTTCTAAGGTACTCCACTGCGTAGGTACTTCGTAGTAGTTTAAGCCATATGCCATTGCTACACGATAAAGCTGGTCGCGATTATCATAAATATCGGTCACTTGTACTTGCCAGCTATCTTCATCAATATAAAACACGCGTTTTTTATAAATATGGCGTGTATCATCTTTTAAGTTAGCTTCAACAACCCATACACGGTGCTTTTCATAACGCGTATGCTCTGGGTTAATGTGGCCTGGTTTTAAAATATCATCGTACTCTAGTTTATCAATGTGTAACTTGTAGCTATTGTACGGAATATATAGCTCTTGCTTACCTTTTAACGTCCAGTTGTAACGGTTAGGTGAGCCATTAAACATATCAAAATCATCGGTAGTACGTAAGCTATCTGCGGCTGTACCTGGAGCGTCATATGCAACATTTGGTGCACGACGAACACGCCGCTGACCTGAGTTATATGTCCACGCTTGGCGAGGCGTTAAAATTTGATCCATGGTTTCGTGTACAAGTAGCGCTGTACCGGCAAGGCGTGCTGGCTCTGTCACCTTTTGCTTAAATTTAAACAAAATGTTTGAGTCTTGAAGCTCTGCAGGAGTCGCTTTAGGATCTGAATATTTAACCAATAGTTGTTCATCAAAGCCAACATAATTATACGAACCCGATGCGGTGGGTGCAGCTTGTCCACCAAAACGCTCTATTGATTGTCCACGATAGCGTAATAAGTGATTCCAAATAGCTTCTAAGCCAGATTTAGGAATAGGAAATGGAATACCAATTGCGGTATTTTTTATTCCGTTGCCACCTTCAATAAGCTCAGCCGTTGCAGCAAACTCTTTTGTTGCATCGTATACAAACTGTGGGTAAGACGCAGAGCGGCGCGTTTCATAAACAGGCATTTTAAACGTATCTGGGTATGCTTCAAATAAAGCAATTTGACCAGGGCTTAAGTTAGCTTTGTACTTATCAAGGTTTGTTTTATCAATGGTAAACAACACTTTGTCCGCAGAATACGGGTCTAAATGGTGCATGCCTGGCTCATAACCTTCTGGTGCAGATGTAATACCGCCATTCCACGCTGGAATTGACCCATCAGCATTGGCTGCTTTTTCTGCGCCAAATGGCGTTAAGTCTTGTCCTAAACGTGCAACTTCTTCAGCGCTCATTTTTGCCATTGCCGCTGAACTTAAAAACATGCTACACAAAGCGGTAGCGATGAGGGTAGGTTTTTTAATCATACTAATATTACCCCTAAATTGAATATTTTAAATTGAAAGAAACGTAGTCACGATCTGAGAAAGTATTGATATCGCCACCACCCCAAAATGAGTTGTAGCTCACATCAAGTGACCATGCATTTTGGTAATTAAAGTTCATTGTTACACCCAACGATTTACGGTCTTCAATAAACAAGAACATAGGATCAGGTGTGTTACCGTTTACATCATGAGAAAATACAAATCGTGGAGAGAAGTTAATGCCATTGTAAAGGTTAAAGTAATCACCTTTAGCAATTAGGCGGTAACCCCAAGATGAGGCCGTTGCAAACGACTTTTCTTCTGGCCCATTAGAAAGGCCTAGTTGTAATGTTGTGTAGTCAGTAGTGCCTGGGCCTGTGATCACACCACTTCGACCTGTACCCGACACATTTAAACGCATTTCGTCATAATCAGGCATATCATGAATTTTCACAGCACCTACTTCACCTACTACAGCCCAGCTATCAGCACCTAATGACGGGCCAAATAAATGTGTTGCAGTAAACTGAATTTGTGATGTGTCGCGTTCAATATAACCTTGTGCAACTTCACCTGCCGCTACAGAGCTAATCGCATCACCAAAACTCATTTGCGAAATACCCGCAAAGTCTGGGCGAATACCGGCAAGCGCCAATTGTTCAGGCATGGCGGTATAAAGTAGCTCTACATCATCAATTTGTAACGGTTCGTCTTTACGAAATGCAAACTCACCAGCAAACGCGGTTTCGCCAATTGTGGTGTTAAAGCTTAAACCGTAAAGTTTAATATCTTCTGGGTAATCATTTTCTGCTTTTGAAAACGCAACTAAATCTGCCACGTTGTCATTTGTAATTTCTGTTGTTGCAATCATCGCTAGATCTTGTGCGATGGCAGCTTGCGAAAAGTTAGAAACACGACCAGAAATTAGCGGACGTCGACTATGGTAGTTAACGTGGTATAACGCCACTTCTGTGTCGTTCCACTCTGGTAAAAATACACCTAAACGTAGACCATATTGGCCGCCGTCATCTGGCTCTGTTTTACCGTTATCGCCTTTACCTTTAAGCGCAACTTTAGTTGGATGAGCTAAATACATGTTTGCAAGCAGGGCTTGGCCTTCAGCACTTGTTGGGTCAATACCCTGTGCAGCGGCTACCTGAGCAAAATTAGTATAAAGGTTATTAAGGCTGTCGGTTAAAAAGGCCACATCAATGTCAGGGTTTGAAGTAAAACCTAACTGTACATTTTGCTGATAGCCGTTTTCTGCTGCAAAGTCATTGGTAGAAAAATAAGTACCCGCAGCCGGTAGGCGTGTTTCATGCCATTGGTACTGATAAAAACCTTCTAAAGTAATATTTTCAGTGATCCCTAATGACGCCCAAAGCATACCTACAGGAATAAATGCTTCTTTAAGCTCAGCACCTGGCGCTTTTAAGCGGTCAATATCGACCGGGTTTACGTTAATACCATGAGAGATAAGTGTACTCTCACCCCAGTTAACTACTTGTTGACCAAGGCGAATTGACAGCGGGTTATTGCCATCGTTTAAGTCAAAATTTGCCCAAACGTAAGCATCTAATAAACGGATGTCGGCACAGCTTTGCTCTTTTGTGTCGTCATCATCACATGGATCTACGCCTTGTCCTGAGGTTGGGTTAACGTAGGCTCTATCACCATCCATTAACTCAAAATCGTAAAAGTACATAAAACGTGTGAATAAGCCGTAGTTATCTTTGCTAATTGAAAGGTCGTGTGTTCCTTTCAATAATTTTGAAAACGAATCACCGCTATCAAAATTAAGATTACCTGCATCGCCATTATTAGAGTAAGAGCCTGGTTGAGCCCAAACATCTTGAGAAGAATAAATTGTATTTAATGAAGGATTATACCCAGTCCAATCAAATGCAGGATTATTGCTTTTACCAATAATGTCGAAATCTCTGTCTTCAACACGGACGCTTTGACCATAGGAAAAAGTTGAGTCGAAGGTGACATCAAAGCCCCCTACTTCAAAATTTGCTGCATTCGCTGCTGCAGATAAACCTAAGCTTGCGGCTGCTAAACCTATAGCTATTTTGTTTTTAACAAAAAGCGATCTTCTTATCATTGTGTATCCCCCCTGTCGTGGGTAATTATGTGTGATCAAGTTATTGTTTTTAGTGTAATCTTAACGATAGAAGCGATTATAAAAAATTACAAATGGTCGCGTTCAATCAATTTTTATATTTTTTGAGCTGACGTTTACGTATTGGTAAGACGTCATACCAGATAATTTATACACGTAAATTAACAATAGAACAAATTGAAATTAACAAAAAGATAATATTTTTATGTATCTATAACATAAAAACAGCAGGTTAGGCGATACGTTCGAGGCGAATAAATTTATTCTCGGGGGTAAGTAAAAGTCTAAAACGCCCTCTTATTCCAATAGATGAAATGTAAGGGCGTAAGTGAGAGGCGGCAAAACGTATTGTTTTACCGTTATCCTCAACCACTTGTACTGAGCTAAAACGACCATGGTAGTAGTCCATGCATTTGTTATAGCTCAGGTGTAAAGAAAAGTAATACTCAATCATTTAATTAAGCGCTTTTTCAACCTTTTCAAATAAATCAGCACTTAATCCTTCAAGGTTTGCTAAGCGTTGCAACTGTGCTTTCATTGCTTGAGCACGGGTTGTGTCAAAGCGTTTCCACGACATGAAAGGCGTTAACATTCTAGAGGCATTTTGCGGATTTATCGCGTTTAGCTTAATAAGTAAATCACCTAATAATGCGTAGCCTTCACCATCTTTTCGGTGAAATTGTGCGGTATTAAAATGACTAAAGCTACCCACTAATGCGCGTACACGATTTGGGTTTGAAAAATCAAAGCTAGGATGCGCGTACAACGCTTTTATATTATCAATAGCATCATCACCAGATTGCATAGCCTGCAGCGCAAACCATTTATCCATAACTAAAACATCATGACGCCACTGGCTATCAAAGTGATCTAACAACGTTGTTCTTAATGGGTGTGATGCTTTTACTACCGCACTTAATGAGGCTAAAACATTGGTCATATTCGGTGAATCTGCCGATTCTTTAATAAAGCGGTCAACTTGCTCAGAAGGTATTTTAGCTAAGTAATGTAAACAAACACCTTTAAGCGCTCTTATAGCCACTGCATCTGGATTTATACTGCCATCATCTACTAACGAACTGTAACAATGTAAAAGCTCATCAGATAATTGCTCGGCAATCTGTTGCTCAAACAATCTTGTGATTGTAATGATTTCGTCAACAGGAATTATGTCAAACTCAGCGGCAAAGGTGTCAAAGCTTGGCAGTTTTATAAGCTCTGCTACCAGTGCTAAATCACCACTTTGTGCGCTTATTAACACACGTAGTGCATTAATAACGTTTTCACTTAATGTTGCGTGTTCAGGTGCGTTGACTGCTTGCTTAACTGCATTAATAAATAATTGCTGCTGCGCATCCCAACGCGAAAAATCGCTGCGCGCAAAACGCATAATATGCAGTAAATCAGGTTCTGAATTTTGCTGGCTTAAAATACAGGGCGCTGAAAAATCTTCAAGTAGTACAGCCACTGGGCGAGCAGGTATTTGATCAAAGTAAAACGTTTGCGTTGGCGCAGTTACGTTAAGCACGTGGTCGCGTTTTTCACCTTGATAAGTAAGTGCAATACTTTGCCCTTTTTCATCTAATAATTCGATGGCAAATGGAATGTGAAGGCTCTTATTATCTGGCTGATTTAGCGGAGCTGATTGCTCAATTGTTAAAGTATAAAGTTGCTTATCGTGATCATAGTGCTGTGTTGCATTTAATCGTGGTGTACCTGATTGGCTATACCAACGCTTAAACTGCGTTAAATCTATGCCTGAAGCATCACTCATTGCAGCAACAAAATCATCACAGGTAACCGCTTGACCATCATGGCGTTCAAAGTAAAGCTGCACCCCTTTTTGAAAGTTAACCTCACCTAACAGGGTGTGCATCATGCGGATAACTTCAGCCCCTTTATCGTACACCGTTACGGTATAAAAGTTATTCATTTCGATAACTTTTTCAGGGCGAATTGGGTGCGCCATTGGCCCCGCATCTTCACTAAACTGATGTGTGCGCATTACTTTAACAGCATCAATACGGTTAAGTGCGCGAGAGCCTAAATCGCTACTAAATTCTTGGTCTCTAAATACTGTGAGCCCTTCTTTTAACGATAGCTGAAACCAATCTCTACAGGTAACACGGTTACCCGTCCAGTTATGAAAATACTCATGACCAACAATCGACTCTATCGTGTGATAATCTTTATCGGTGGCGGTTTCTTGGTTAGCCAATACGCATTTACTATTAAATACATTTAGCCCTTTGTTTTCCATTGCTCCCATATTGAAAAAATCTACGGCAACAATCATGTAAATATCTAAGTCGTATTCTAGGTTAAAGCGTGTTTCATCCCAATGCATGGCTTTTTTTAATGAGTTAATTGCATGCGGTGTTTTAGATAAATTGCCTTTATCAACAAATAACGCAAGCTCAATTTCGCGCCCACTTTTTGTTGTGTAAGTGTCTTTTAGTACATCAAAATCACCCGCTACTAATGCAAATAAGTAACTTGGCTTTTTAAATGGGTCTTGCCATTTAGCAAAATGGCGGCCATCAGCTGTTTCACCACTGTCAACTTGGTTACCATTTGACAGTAAATGCTTAAAGCTTTTATCAGCAATAATCGTCACATCGTACGTGCTTAGCACGTCAGGGCGGTCTAAAAAGTAGGTTATTTTTCTAAAACCTTGCGCTTCACATTGCGTACAATATGCTCCACCAGATAAATACAAGCCTTCTAAAGAGGTATTTGTATCAGGAGAAATTTCAGTAACAATTTTAAGCTGGCATGTGTGAGGTAAATCATTAATGATTAGGTGCTCACCTTCAATCTTATAATTAGTATAAGCAACATTATCTACTTGCAGCTCCACTAATTGTAAGTCTATGCCATCTAACACAAGCGCTGAGTTTTGATTTGTTGTTCTTTTAAGCGTTAGTAGCGCCGTCACTTTTGTATTTAGTGGTTGTAAGTCAAAAGTGAGTTCAGTGTGCTCTATAGAAAAATTAGGCGCAGTGTAGTCTTTTAAGTATTGCGCTTTTGGCTTTGCTGAAACAGTCATAGTTACTCCAACTAAAGTTCCTTAAAAAGGAGCTATTTAGATTTAAGCAGGTTGCTTGGGTTCAATGCGTAAAATTTTAATGCCTACGTACGCATAAATAATGGCTAAGAAAGGGTTAATTAAATTAAAGAAAGCATACAAGGCATAGTCAAATGGGTTTATTAATAAAACGCTTTGCATGTACGCACCACAGGTATTCCACGGAATTAACGGGCTTGTTATTGTGCCGCCATCTTCTAAAGTACGCGATAAATTAACGGGCTTTAATCCACGCTTTTTATATTCTTCTTTATACATACGACCTGGCACTACAATAGCAATGTATTGATCAGCCGCTATTAAGTTGGTGCCCACACAAGTAGCAATGGTTGATGTAATAAGCGAGCCCGTGCTTTTTGCAATTTTTAAAATGCTCTTAACAAAAATATCTAATAAGCCGGTTTTTTCCATAATGGCACCAAACATAAGAGCTGTCATGATCAGCCATGTTGTAGTTAACATCCCTGCCATACCGCCACCACTGAGCAATGAATCCATTTTGTCATCACCCGTGTCGATGCTAAAACCATCGAAGAAAGTCGTCCAAATAATTTTAAAATAACCAACCAACTCACCCTGAGAAAGGTCAATTTGTGTCGCAATTAAATCAGACTGAAACAACATTGCCCACACAGCACCAATTACAGCGCCAATTGAAATTGCCGGAAACGCTGGCATTTTTTTAATAGCTAAAACTAGCAGCACAATTAATGGAATTAGCATTTCAAAGCCAATATTAAAGTTTTGCTCTAAAATCGCTGTTATTTCGTCAATCCTGCCGGCTTCGTTAGAAGCCGTTGCATTAAAGCCCATAAATATAAAAATGATTAATGCAATGACAAAGCTAGGAACAGTAGTCCATAACATGTGATGAATATGTTCAAATAAATCAGCTCCAACAACAGCCGGTGCTAAGTTAGTAGTTTCAGAAAGCGGACTGAGTTTGTCACCAAAGTAAGCACCCGAAATAACCGCCCCTGCCGTCACAGTTTGATCAAGCCCTAACCCGGTGGCCACCCCTAAAAGCGCCACACCTATGGTGGCAGCTGTGGTCCAAGAGCTACCTATACTCATTGCAACAATGCCACAAATTAAGCAGCTTGCGGCGTAAAACCAGCTTGGGTTAATAACCTGTAAGCCATAGTAAATGAGCGTTGGCACGGTACCCGACAACAGCCAAGTACCAATTAAGGCACCCACCATTAATAAAATTAAAATAGCCCCCAATGATAAGGTAATACCTTCAATCATGGCTTCTTCAAGCTTTTTCCACGTGTAGCCATTTTTTAGCCCTATTAATGCCGCAGCAAAAGTGGCAAATAATAACGCTATTTGGTTAGGACCTGATGACGAGTTATCGCCAAATAAATATACCGCTGCGCCTAAAAGGCAAATTAAAACAGTGATAGGAACAAGTGCATCAAAAAACGAGGCGGGTTTAATCGGTTTTTCTAAAGGCTTCAAAATAGTGACTCCTGCACACCACAAATCGTGGCGTGGTTATTTATTATTTTTAGCGTATCAGTGCTTTTTTAAGCCACAGTAATGTAACTCAATTTAGTAATTCGCGATTATAGCAATTTAGCGAAATTTAGGTAACAAAAAAGGCGCAAAAAGCGCCTTTTAAACGGGGTAAACACGTGTTTATTTTTTAGCGATGCGGCCAAAGTTAATGTAATCTTGAGTGATCAGTGCTGCCTCTTCTAAGAAAGGGTCAAGCTCTTCAATTACCTCAGGTACATCATCTAGGTTTTCTATTGGCTCTTTACCTAAACGCTTTAAACGCTCATTAGTGCGCGCTAGAGTACGTGCTTCATTTTCATCTTTTTCTTTAATACGGTCTGCTTCTACTAAAGAAATAGTTTTGCGGTCTTTTTCTTCATTGTAACGGGCAATATCATCAAATACATAACCAAACTCTGGCTCTGATTTAATACGTACTTCGTGCTGTTTTTCAAGATAAGTGATTACAGGCGTTAAATTACCCTGCCTATTGTACTTAGCTCGTACTATGCTATCCCATGGCAATGCATTATCTTGCTTGCTCTCGCCCCATTCTGCTGGGTCTATCGCCGAAGGGAATGAAATATCAGGAATAACCCCTTTATGCTGGGTACTGCCGCCGTTTATACGGTAAAATTTAGCAATAGTGTATTGTACGCTACCTAAGTCGTTGTCGTATAAATCGTACGCACGACCTAAGCCTTTGTGTTGCTGGACCGTCCCCTTACCAAAGGTTTGCTCGCCTATAATTACTGCGCGCCCATAGTCTTGCATTGCGGCGGCAAAAATTTCAGAGGCTGAAGCACTGTAACGGTCAACTAAAACAGTTAATGGGCCATCGTAGTAGGTAATTCCGTCACGGTCTTTTTGCTCTTCGATACGGTTATTTAATGTATGAATTTGTACAACCGGACCTTGGTCAAAAAACAAGCCTGATAGCTGTGTAGCTTCATATAATGATCCACCGCCATTTTGGCGCAAATCAATAATAATACCGTCTACGTTTTCTTCTTTAAGTTTAGCTAATTCAACTTTAACGTCTTTTGAAAGATTGTTGTAAAAGCCTGGGATCTCAATAACACCAATTTTTGAAGTTAAATTTGAATAACTCGCTTCAAATACTTCAGATTTAGCAGCCCTATCTTCTAAGCGAATTTTATCACGGGTGATTTCAACTACTTTAGGCGTGCCATGTGCATCAGAACCTTTAAGATACTGTAAACGTACCTTAGTGCCTTTAGGGCCTTTGATTAAATCAACTACATCATCTAAACGCCAGCCAATAACATCAACAAACTCTTTTTGATCTTGGGCAACGCCAATAATTTTATCGTCAGCTTTAAGCTGCTCTGTTTTATCGGCAGGACCACCTGGAACTAAGCTACGAATAACGGTGTAATCTTCATCTGGGCTTAAAACGGCGCCAATGCCTTCAAGCTCTAAGTCCATATCCATTTTAAATTGTTCTGCGCGGCGCGGCGATAAGTACGACGTATGCGCTTCAATGCTTCGCGCTAGCGAGTTCATTACAATTTGAAATGCATCTTCTGAATTTGTTTGCACTAAACGTTTTTGTGCATTTTTATAACGCTTGGTAAGGACCTCTTTGATCCCTTCCCAATCTTTGCCTGTCATTTTTAAACGTAAGGCATCGTATTTAACGCGTTCACGCCAAATTTCATCAAGCTCAGCTTGCGATGCTGGCCATGCTGAATCTTCACGGTCAAAAAAGTATTCATCGTCTTTATCAAACGTCATTTCTTTATCTAGTAGTGATAAAGAGTAATCATAACGTTCAAAACGGCGCTTTAAGCTTAAGTTAAAAATATCAAACGTAAAGCCAAGCTTACCGGTGGTAATCGCATTATCAAAATCGTTGCGGTATTTTTCAAACGCAGCAATGTCGCTTGCTAAAAACACACTTTTATTAAAATCAAGGGATTCGATATAACGATCGTACACTTTGCTAGAAAGCCCATCGTTAAATCGAACCGGTGTATAGTGTGAACGAGCAAATAAGTTAGCCACTCGTTTGCTGGCAGTGCCATGTTGACTTTCTTGTTTAAGTACAGGCAAGTCTTCAAGTTTTGCCGCTTCTACGGAAGCGAATAAAGAACCCGAAAACAGGGCAGCAACTAACGGAATGAGCGTAAACTTTTTACTCATACACAACTCCTTAATTTATTTACAACTTAAATAATGTATAAGCTGTCAGCTTTGGTTTTAACTTGCATGCCTGTTACTAATTCAACATGAACTTCGTCTTTGTTTACTTCAGTAATTACCGCATTTACAAGTGCTTGGCCAAGTTTAACCTTAACCTTGTTATTAACCTTGACCTCACTTGCAGGTAAAGGTTCAACTTTTCCTGAACGTTTAGCAGGGGCTGCTTTAGCTGGTTTGTTAGCTTGTGCATTGTTTTTGCTAGCGTGGGCTGGTTTTTTCTTGAAAGATTTAGAATCTGAATCTTGGCGTGGACGCTGTTGTTTTTTGCGTTTTGCCATTTTAGCACGGCTTTCTTCTAGTGCTTTTTGAGCGTGGTCAATGTGCTCTTGCTCAACTTTTTCACCTTGATTGCCATCAAGATCAATACGAAACTCTGACTTAGTCACAGCTTCTAAATAACGCCAGTTAGACGTGTATTTTCTAAGCGCTTGACGTACTTGAGTCTTACTTACTTTTTCAGACCCTTCTATACGCTCGGCAATATCTTTAAAAATACCGACTTTAAGCGGTTTAATACCGTCTTTTTGTTTAAAACATTGTGGAAATTCTTGATAAAGAAATTCCAGCACTTCATTAATATCTTTTAGCTTGTTTGTGGTTTCCATTTTAGAACCTATTTTTCACATCTTTTCATCAAGGGACGAGTCAACGTAGTGTATTACCCAGTCGATTAACTCTTCGAAGTCGGCTTCAAGTACAGCCAAATCACCTCGAAGGTGTTCCCAAATACCATTTATTATTTCATCGATTGATTCACAATCTAAATCATCTGGAAGTTTATCCCAGGCTATGTGAATCAAATCATTGAGCGTTTCCGCTACATGTTCTTCTTCCCCTTCCCAATCGCCTACATCTTGTACTGCGAATAGGTAGTCTTGAACATTTAGCAAGTCTTTCATTATAAGCTTGCCTCTAAGCATTTAACTAATGCTTCAAGACCTGCTTGGTCATCAGTATCAAATCGACCAATAGTTGGGCTATCGATATCAAGAACAGCAACTATTTTATCATTTTTCATGATAGGTACAACAATCTCAGAGTTAGACGCTGCATCGCAGGCTATGTGGCCATCAAACGCATGTACATCTTCGATTAGTTGAGTTTCTAACGTTGCTGCAGCCGTACCACACACCCCTTTACCAACAGGGATACGAATACACGCTGGATTACCTTGAAAAGGCCCAAGCACTAATTCACTTGGCGAATCCATAAAGTAAAAGCCCGCCCAATTTACATCTTCTAATGAGGTAAATAATAGCGCACTTACGTTAGCCATATTAGCAATGACATTAGATTCACCAGCAATTAGTGATTCAGTTTGCTTAACTAATGACTGGTAAAAATCGTGCTTTTGCATACCAAACTACTTCTTATTAAACAGACAGTAGCTAAAGGTACTCTTTGTCGTGAAAAATTGAAACCTTTTACAGGCAAAAAAACAGAAATAGCGCCGTTTTTCAGCACGCTTGATTAATATTTCTGCAATTATTTTTTTGATGTTTTACGCAGGCCAAATAAAAATAGTCCTGCGGCAAAAGCGGCCATTACACTATTAATTAGAAATATCTCGCCTGTTGTAGCACTGAGTAAATAACTAAATATTGCACCACCAAGCAGACCAAGTGTTAATACACCTGAATAATTCACTTTTGCATACTTAAACATAAGCAAATAACCCGGTACAACAAAAGCGGCCATAGTAAGCCCAACAATATGTGCGTTCGCGATTGCACTCATCAGTAGTTGTAAAAAAATGGTAACCGCATCGCCATTCATAGTGAGCCCATAATAAAGGCCAAGTAAACTACCAACAATCACAGGGGATAATAAAGAAAGCGCGACACTTTTGGCTAGTTGATGTTTCATATAAGTTCCTAAATACACACTACAAACATTATCTTAAGCATGCACCAAGTTCTTAAGGTTAGAAACAGAGACTATGGTCGTAATTTATGATGGGAAAACAAGCACTCTTTAAACTGCTGTAACTAGGCATTTTAATTTTATAAAACTATATCTTAGCGTTTCTAGCAAAGGTCTTTAACCCCCTTTGCAAGGTTGATAATTTGAAGATTTAACTTCTGTTGGGCTGTTTAGTGGGTGGGTTTAATAATGTTTTGCAAATGATTTTAATAAATGGTTTTGTGAACTAAAAACAAACACGCATTGTGCTGCCAGCCCACGCTTACTTTGAGCTGCTTAGTCGCCTATAAGACAAAGTTAACTACCTTATAGGCGCTATCGTCAATAAAACCTAACCATTAGATTTCAATATTAAATACGTTCTTCAATTAATGACTGATTTACGCATAGCCAGCGTCGTAGGTATACAGCACAGCAAAGCTGCAAAAGTGATGATGTATCGTTAATTGTGTCAAAAGGTTGGAATACAAATAAAACAAACACCGTTATCAATGAGAATCATTGCACGATAAATAATAAGTTTTCTTGAAGGTAAATCATCCTTGAGCCACAACATACTATTTTAATGACCAATTTTAAAATCTAAAAAAATAATAGTAGTACATCGATATGTTAATAGCGGTTAATAGCAAACCGAAATGGGCAAATAAGCGAGGAAACCTAAAGTGGCTTGATAAGAAAGCGTAAAAACAAAAAAGCCCGCTAAAAGCGGGCTTTAATATAATGGTGGAGAGATAGGGATTTGAACCCTAGATGGGCTACAAACCCATGCCGGTTTTCAAGACCGGTGCATTCGACCACTCTGCCATCTCTCCGAAAGTGCTATAAATTACAAGTAAGAGTGTACTCATAATTATTGTAATAAGGTGGTGGAGAGATAGGGATTTGAACCCTAGATAGGCTACAAACCTATGCCGGTTTTCAAGACCGGTGCATTCGACCACTCTGCCATCTCTCCGCACGGCCTGCATAATAGGGAAACCCATTGGCTTTGTGAAGCTTTTTTTTTAAAAAATTGTTTAAGTGCTTAAAAAACAATTAATTTGTTTAAAGATAAAACAAATAATTTCTTTTTGATGCTTAAATGAACTTTAATTAAAAAATAACACTCTATTGATCTACAAAGGTTTGCCCAAACATATAAGAGTTGGTAATCTAATTTTAGTTAAATTATCGAAACAAACATGTTTCACTTAAAGGAGCTCTACAATGGCATTTAATCATTCGTACAATACCGCTAAACCGGTAATGTCGACCATTGAAACAAACAAGGTACTTAAAAACACCTATTTCTTACTGGCCATGACATTAGCATTTAGTGCTGTTACGGCGGGTATTTCAATGGCATTACAATTACCTTACTTTATGGGAATTGTGTTCACACTGGTTTCGTTTGGTTTATTATTTGTTGTAAACAAAAAAGCAGACTCAGCCTCAGGCGTGTTTTGGGTGTTTGCTTTTACAGGCTGTATGGGCGCAGGCCTTGGCCCACTACTTAACTATTATGCAGCTATGCCTAATGGCCCTATGCTTATTATGCAGGCGCTTGGTTCTACTGCATTAATATTTTTTGGTCTATCGGCTTATGCATTAAACACTAAAAAAGACTTCTCATTTATGGGTGGTTTTTTAACAGTAGGCTTACTAGTGGTTATTGTTGCAAGCATAGTTAACATCTTCATTGGCAGCTCGCTAATGTTTATGGTGCTTAACGCTGCTGTTGTGTTAATTATGTCTGGCTTAATCTTATTTGATACTAGCCGTATTATTAATGGCGGCGAAACTAACTACATTCGCGCGACGGTCGCTCTATACTTAAACGTATATAACCTATTTACCTCTTTACTGCACCTTCTTGGCGCAAGTGATGACTAATTAAATAGTTCTGTTAAAATAGCCCCTTTATTGGGGCTTTTTTATTGGAATTGTTTTGGCGCGATTTGTTCTTTCTTTACATACTCCTCCTTCAGATCATGACTCAACGCAACGTATTATAAAGTTTGCGAATGCATGTTTAGCACAAGGCCACACCATAGATGCGATATTTTTGTATCAAAATGGGATTTATCACGCATCAGCTCACTTTGAGCTAGCCTCTGACGAACTGCAAATTCCTACGCAATGGCAACAACTTGCAGATAAAAACGTCAACTTAATGCTATGTATTACTGCAGCAGAAAAACGTGGCTTAAACACAAGCCAAACAGGTGTGTTTACTGTAGCCGGGCTTGCAGAATTTGCCATGCTAGCGAGTGATGCAGATAAATGGATACAGTTTAAATGAAAAACGTTTTAGTAATGAGCCAATCCAGCCCCTTTGATGAGCTTAATACCCGCGATGCCCTAGACATGGCACTGATATTTGCCGCAGTTGATCAAAATATTAGCTGGCTATTTAGCGGCCCTGCAGTGCTTGCTTTAAAACATAATCAATCAACACAGCAACTTGGTGTAAAAGATTTTTTTAAAAACATCAAAACGCTTGAAATCTATGAAGTAGAAAACATATATGTATGTGAAAAATCGTTACTCGATTATAACTTAAGCAAATCTCAATTAATTATTGATTCAACCAGCCTCAATTACACTGAGCAACAGCAGCTGATCGGCCAGCAAGATTTTGTGGTGAACCTATGAGTACATTACACATTTTTTCAAAGCCACTGGCTTATTACGACTCTACTCAGCTTGAAAACTTAATTAAATACACCGATAAAGTACTCCTTGTTGGTGATGCCTGTTATGCCGCTAAGCAGTATTTTCAATTAAACGATTCGCTATTGTTGCTTTTAGAGGATGCGCAGGCACGCGCAGTTAAACTAAGCTCAGGCCAAACACTTATTAATTACGATGAGTTTGTTGCCCTTACTCTATCTACTAACCAATCTATTACCTGGTAATCCATGCTTGAATTTAATAATCAACAAATCGACACTGATAAACAAGGCTACTTGCTAAATTACACCTTGTGGACAAAAGAGTTAGCCCCCATTATCGCCGAGCAAGAAAACATTATCTTGAGCGAACCACACTGGGAAGTGATTAATTTTGTGCGCAATTTTTACTTAGAATATAACACCAGCCCAGCAATAAGAATGCTTGTTAAAGCCATGGCTAAATCGCTTGGCGAGGACAAAGGCAATAGTATTTATTTGTATAAATTATTTCCCAAGGGGCCTGCAAAACAAGCCACAAAAATTGCCGGCTTACCCAAGCCCGCTAGGTGTATTTAATGGCGAACAAACCAATGCATAATCGCGCAAGTAAAAGTACCACTAAACGAACCACGGGTAGAACTTACTCACGCAGTGCGCTCACTAAAAAATGTACAACTTCGCGTGAAATTAAACCCGCTATAGCGCCTAAAGATAGAAAAATTGTTTTATTTAACAAGCCTTACGATGTGCTTTGCCAATTTACAGACGATGCCAATAGAAAAACCTTGGCTGAATTTATTCCCATTAAAGATGTATACGCTGCAGGCAGACTCGACCGAGACAGTGAAGGCTTGTTACTTTTAACAAACTGCGGAAAGCTTCAAAATACCCTTACCGCACCGAATAAAAAAACCAATAAAACCTATTGGGTGCAAGTTGAAGGCGAGCCTAGTAAAGAGGCCATTAATGCCCTGTGTAAAGGTGTTGAACTAAAAGATGGGATGACCTTACCCGCAAACGTAAAAATTATTGACGAGCCAAAACTTTGGCCTCGCGTGCCGCCGGTAAGAGAGCGAAAGTCGATTCCTACAACGTGGTTAAGTATTACAATTAATGAAGGACGTAATAGGCAAGTTCGCCGTATGACCGCCCATGTTGGGCACCCTACATTAAGGCTTATTCGCTACAGTATTGGCAATTACACGCTAGATGGCATAAACAGCGCACAGTACAGTGTTATAAAAGGTGAGGTAAATGCATAAACCCCATGTAACGGTGGCTGCTGTAGTAAAAAAAGGAGAGCATTTTTTACTGGTAAAAGAGCGAGATAAATTTACTTCTAATATTTGTTATAACCAACCTGCTGGCCATTTAGAAGTAAACGAAACACTGGCTCAAGCAGCCAGTAGAGAGCTTTTTGAAGAAACAGGTTTGTCCCTAACGCCCACTGGTTTAATCGGTATTTATAACTTACATGCGGCTAATGGGGTGCATTACTTACGCTTTTGTTTTATGTTTGATGGCACTCAAGTTACCACTGAGCCCTGCCCAAAAGATGCAGATATAATTAGTGCCAACTGGCACAGTTTAGAAGACATAAAAGTACTGCCTCTAAGAAGCCATTTAGTTTTAAAATGTATTGAAGACAGCCTAAACCGCCCTATTCAAGACGTAGACTTTATTTACGACGATAATTAAACATCTGCGCTTTATATAATTCTCAAAGCTATATAAATAGTCCAAGGCTATAAATTAACTTAATGCTAAACAATTTCGTCCTTGCCTTTTTGAATAATAAAGTGCGCTG
This sequence comes from Pseudoalteromonas sp. GABNS16E, assembly GCF_028598715.1. NCBI lineage: Bacteria > Pseudomonadati > Pseudomonadota > Gammaproteobacteria > Alteromonadales > Pseudoalteromonadaceae > Pseudoalteromonas > Pseudoalteromonas sp. GABNS16E. Next base: position 91,802 of record NZ_JAQREZ010000002.1, on the reverse strand, counting down.
TCGGCGGCCTTAATAAACTCTTTTTGATCGCAACTATCCTCTTTATTAATTGCGTGAATACCCATGCTCAGGGTTAAGTAGCCGGTAAAGCTGTCTTCATGAGGGATGTGCAGCTCTTCAATTGCCTTTTGAATATGCTCAGCAATAAATAAGGCCCCTTGTTTATCGGTTTGAGGCAGCAATACAACAAATTCTTCTCCGCCATAACGCGCCACAAAGTCCTCGGTGCGGCTTACCGTGCACGCTATTGCTTGCGCCACGTTATACAAACATAAATCACCTTCAACATGCCCGTAGCGGTCGTTAAAGAGTTTAAAGTGATCAATATCGATTAATATAATCGCCAAATCGTCACCACACTCAACGGCTTTTTCAAACTCTTTACTTAGCTTTTCATCAAAACGACGTCTATTTGCTATTTGTGTTAGCGAATCTAAAAATGCCATGTCGCGTAAAATATTTTGATCTTCTAAACGCTTGGTCGCATCATTAAATACAGCAATATATTCTTCGCCCAAATTGATTCCAGATACTTCCATGGTAATTGTATTACCGTTTTTACAAGTAACATGGTAATCATTCGCGGGGATGTCTTGCCCTGTTTCATTGCCAATTTCTAACGCCGATTGCCACGTTTTTTTCACGGACTCTCGATAGTGAGGATCTGGGTATGCATTAACCCACCACTGCTCTAAATTAGGTAAGTCATCAACGGTATAACCAAATACATCTATAAAGCGCTGATTAACTCTAATAATATCACCGGTTTTAGCACACACATTAGAGATAGGCATAGGCAAAATAGTAAATAAATGGGCGTAGTGGCTCATCTCGTGGCGCTTCATAGGATGATGCATTTTTTTAGAAAGGAAACTGTATGGCACATCTTCTTTTTCGTGAGAAAGCGAATGCTCCATAGTTAATACAAAGTACCACTCGTTCCACCATTTTTGTGTTGCTTCAATTAACGCCACTTCAGATTGGTTAATTAAATCTAAAGATGCGGTAACTGAATCAAAAATAGCATCAACGGGGCTAATCTGTTGAGAGTCTACGGGTACGCTGTGTTTAAATATTTCATGAAAAAGTTTGTAGGCAGATTGCTTAAACTCACTCGTCGGGTTTTCAAGTAGCTGCTTTACATGAAAGCTTGAGTTAGTCGTATAAAACGTAATTAGGGTCGTAAGTTTTTTTACCTGAAAGGCGTAATTCATATATTCATTCCGTTGAAAATATTAAGGCAATAAAATGCAAATTTAATACAAAAGTCTTGCCTGTTCCTTAATTGTACAACAAACACAAGGTAATACAGACGCTATTATTATGCGCTCAGACAATAATGGCACCGAAATATCTTTTTACAATGGCTTATTTAAATTTTTCATCATTTTTTATGTTAAATGCGTTTAAGTCTTATTTGCTATTTATTATATGAATAAAATAACTACAAAATCGTGTGTTTGCGCCACTCCTCCCTTTAAGCAAAAACAAAATGCGTGCTATAATCGCGGCCTTTCCAAGTTAACAGCAATCTGTATAAGCGAAATTATTCATGAGCGAAAATAGTCACATTAAAGTCATCGTTGGTATGTCCGGCGGTGTTGATTCTTCTGTATCTGCATATTTATTACAACAACAGGGCTACCAAGTAGAAGGCCTGTTTATGAAGAACTGGGAAGAAGACGACAATGACGAATACTGTGCAGCCGCTGAAGATTTAAAAGATGCACAAGCAGTGTGTGACAAATTAGGCATCGAGCTTCATACCGTTAACTTTGCAGCCGAATACTGGGATAACGTTTTTGAGTACTTTTTAGAAGAGTACAAAGCGGGCCGTACGCCAAACCCAGATATTATGTGTAACAAAGAAATTAAATTTAAAGCATTTTTAGAATTTGCAGCACAAGCACTTGGCGCCGATTATATTGCAACAGGCCATTATGTTCGTCGTGAACTACGAGACGACAAATACGTTATGTGCCGAGGCTTAGACGATAATAAAGATCAAAGCTATTTCTTATATACCTTAAGCCATGAACACATAGGCCAAACGCTTTTCCCAGTAGGCGATATAGCTAAACCAGACGTACGCCGTATTGCAGAAGAACAAGACTTAATCACCCACGATAAAAAAGACAGCACCGGTATTTGTTTTATTGGTGAGCGTAAATTTAAAGACTTTTTACAAAAGTTTTTACCTGCTCAACCAGGTGTGATTGAAGATACTGACGGCAACAACGTAGGTGAGCACGAAGGGCTTATGTATCATACACTTGGCCAACGTAAAGGCTTGTTAATTGGTGGCATGAAAGAAGGCTCTGGCGAGCCATGGTACGTTGTAGATAAAGACGTTGAGCGCAATGTGCTCGTTGTCGGACAAGGTAAAGACCACCCTCGCCTTTACAGCAATGGCCTAAACGCCAATCAATTACATTGGGTAGACCGTGTTGGTCCTCAAGGTACAACGCGCTGCACCGTTAAAACCCGTTACCGCCAAGAAGATATTAATTGTACCCTTCTCGTTGGGGAAGATGGTATGGCACGCGTATTGTTTGATGAACCACAAAAAGCCGTTACACCAGGTCAATCAGCTGTATTTTATGCCGATGATGTGTGTTTAGGTGGCGGTATTATAGATTCGGTGATTAAGTAATGAATCAACACCAAGTCATGGCGCTTGCCGCCATGTGCCAAGTGGCTAAACAAGTACAAAAAATTGCGCAATACGGCAGCGCAAACGATTCAGACTTAGACGTGTTATTTACAAGTATTGTACAAACATCACCCGCATCGCCGGTTGATGTTTATCAAGGTACGCATAACTTGCGCGACGGCTATAAAACATTAATGGCGCAGCTTACTGCTGGCGCTCAAAAAGATGTTGAAATAGTTAAGTACGTAGGTGGTTTAATGCAGCTTGAACGTATTTTAAATAACGAGCCAAAAAGCTTAGCTGAACTTGGCCGCCGTATCGACGACATTCATCGTCGCTTAGATCACTTTGCCATAACCGATGACACCGTAGTTGCCGGTTTAGCAGATATATACTCGTCGGTGCTGAGCCCCCTTGGGCACCGAATTCAGGTTTATGGTAAACCCGAGTTATTAAAACAGCAGCAAACGCAAAATAAAATTCGTGCCCTTTTATTAGCAGGAATTCGCAGTGCTGTATTATGGCGACAAATGGGCGGTAAACGCCGTCACTTTTTCTTTGCAAAAAGAAAAATTCTCGCTATTGCAAAAACAAACATTTAATTATCGTTCAAAACTAAAATTTAGGAGTTATTATGGAGCTTTCAGCGTTAACCGCTATCTCTCCAGTGGATGGTCGCTACGGCAGCAAAACCACTGAACTACGCAGTATTTTCAGCGAATTTGGCTTAATCAAATACCGCGTAACCGTTGAAGTGCGTTGGTTGCAAGCCTTAGCTGCAGCAAGCGATATTAAAGAAGTACCTGCATTTAGCGAACAAGCCAATGCACTTTTAAATGCCATAGTTGATAATTTCAGCGAAGCAGACGCACAGCGTGTTAAAGACATTGAACGCACCACAAACCACGATGTTAAAGCGGTAGAATATTTACTAAAAGAAAAAGTAGCCGATAACAGCGAAATTAACGCTATTAACGAGTTCATCCATTTTGCCTGTACATCAGAAGATATTAATAACCTATCTCATGGTTTAATGCTAAGCGAAGCTCGTGATAATGTGCTCCTTCCATACTGCGACCAACTACTTAACGCTATAAAAGAAAAAGCCATTGAGTACAAAGCAGTACCTATGATGACGCGTACCCACGGCCAACCAGCTACGCCTTCAACAATGGGTAAAGAGTTTGCTAACGTATACATGCGTTTAAAACGCCAGCGCGACCAAATCGCACAGGTAGAAATGCTAGGTAAAATTAACGGTGCTGTAGGTAACTACAATGCTCACCTGAGTGCTTACCCAGATTACGATTGGCATACCCACGCAAGCAACTTTGTAACTAGCCTTGGTTTAACCTTTAACCCGTTCACTACACAAATAGAGCCGCATGACTACATTGCCGAGCTATTTGATGCTATTGCTCGCTTTAACACTATTTTACTTGATTTTAATCGTGACGTTTGGGGTTACATTGCCCTTAACCACTTTAAGCAAAAAACCATTGCTGGCGAAATCGGCTCTTCAACAATGCCGCATAAAGTAAACCCTATCGACTTTGAAAACTCAGAAGGTAACCTAGGTTTAGCAAATGCTATATTTGCTCACCTTGCACAAAAACTGCCTGTTTCTCGTTGGCAGCGTGACCTTACCGACTCAACCGTTTTACGTAACTTAGGTGTGGGTATGGGCTACACGCTTATTGCGTATCAATCTACACTTAAAGGCGTAAGCAAGCTTGAAGTAAATGAGCAACGTTTACTTGATGAGCTTGATCAAAACTGGGAATTACTTGCTGAGCCAATTCAAACGGTTATGCGTAAATACGGTATTGAAAAACCATACGAAAAACTTAAAGATTTAACGCGTGGTAAACGTGTAAATCAAGAGATTATGGCCGACTTTATCGATGGTTTAGACCTGCCAGAGCACGCTAAAGTAGAAATGAAAAAACTAACACCTGCCAACTACATTGGCCGCGCTGTTGAGTTTATTGACGATTTAGTTTAAATACTAAATTGCGCATATAAAAAGCGAAAGGATAATCCCTTTCGCTTTTTTTGTACTAAAAATTATAGGCCAACTCTATGTACCAATTAAAAATAAACAACCTCTGTGAGCAAGAATTTTTAAACCAATACTGGCAAAAAAAACCGCTATTAATTAAACAAGGCTTTACAGACTTTCAAGACCCAATAGAGGCAGAAGAGCTTGCCGGTCTTGCTATGGAAGAAAGTATAGAGTCGCGAATTGTTACCAACCACAATAACGATTGGCAAGCATACCAAGGCCCATTTGAAGACTTTGAAAAATTAACTGAGCAACACGCTACTTTATTGGTACAAGCGGTTGATCATTGGCATAGCGATGCAGCACAACTGCTTCAGCCATTTCGGTTTATACCTAACTGGCGAATAGATGATTTAATGATCAGCTACTCAACCCCTAAAGGTGGCGTTGGTCCACACCTAGATCAGTACGATGTATTTATTATTCAAGGCGAGGGTAAGCGTCATTGGCGTGTTGGCCTGCCTGATCCAACACTTAAACAATTTGCGCAAAATAAAAAACTACTGCAAGTTGAGCAATTTGAAGCCGTTATAGATTGTATTTTAGAGCCCGGCGATATTTTATATATACCACCTGGGTGCCCTCACGAAGGTTATGCAATAGAAAACGCCCTTAACTACTCGGTTGGATTTAGAGCGCCTAATCAACAAGACTTATTTTCTAGTTTTGCCGATCATGTTATAGATACCGACAGCGGCCAAAAACGCTATACCGATCACACTTTAGCCCTTAGGGACTCAAAAGGTGAGCTTTTACAGAGCGAAACCGATAAAGTTAAAACCCTTATGCAAGCGCTACTTAATAACGATGAGCTATTTAAGCATTGGCTTGGTAATACCTTAAGCCAAGCCAAGCACGAAATGGACTTAGCCCCACTTGAAGAGCCTATAACCTGCGAGCAAATGAGTGATTTAATAACAAATAATGCAGAAGAGTTTGAGCGTTTAGGCGGCGTACGTGCAATCTATCAGCAGCTAGAAGACGCCCTATTATTAAGTATTAATGGCGAAAACTACCCGTTACCACTTTGCGACTTAAATGCCGTTACACTATTAACAGATCATGATTATGTTAATACCGACGATTTAAACGCAGCGCAGCCCAGCCTAGTTTTTATTCAAACCTTTACTACACTAGTTAATGAGGGGATGTGGTTTAATTAGAGGTGCGCTATGGGCTATCAAATTAATAAGGTCGAGTGGGATAGGCAAAAAGACCAGCTACAACAAATACGTGAAAAAGTATTTGTGTATGAGCTACACATACCCAAACGAATAGAATTTGATAGCCAAGACAAACTAGCACACCATGTGCTAGTTACTCACAACAGTAACGCCCCCGTAGCCACAGGTAGGCTGTGTACAGATGGCTTAATAGGCCGAATAGCCGTTTTACCCGCACACCGTAATCGCCATGTTTATACTTCATTACTTACTTTTATTGTTAATCTTGCCGCTAACGATGGGCACCAAGTTATTAGTATTAATTGTATTTTAAACGAAGTTGAGCGCTTTAAACGAAACGGCTTTATACAACAAGGCGGTGTTTTTATGGAAGCAGGTATACCTAGGCAGCGAATGCAATGCCATGTGTCTGAGTTTGTCACTAAACCATTTACATTAGTACATTAAAAAAGGGCCGTTAATAGCCCTTTTTTACGTTTATACAAGCAATACCTTATTTTGGTTCATTAGCCCAAAGTTGCTCGTTTTCATGCATTTCGTATAAGCCGTGAGCACGGTTTATAAGTAAGTTAGCAAAGTCGACTTGGGTTTTATCGCGTGCGCCAACACTCATTATTTGATCTGCTTTTAACTGCCATTGTAAAGAAAAATATCGCATAGCATCGCGCGCATCTTTTGCTGCACTGACTTCTGCATGATCAGTGGGTAAGCGCCCTGTTATTACCCAGTAGCTCTTGCCATTTTGCGCTTTAAATTTCCACATAGCACACAATGGCGCTAAAAAGCGGCTGTCTTTGTCTATTACTGATTTAGGCATAATGCCTTTTTCTGCTAAGTATTTTTGGGCGTTTTGAAAACACTCGCGTTGCCAAGCAACCCGTTGTTGCTCTATTTGTGCTTGCTCTTGCGCTGTTAATGGTTTTTTTTCTTCTTGCTGCATTTTATTAACCTTTACTGCTTTTTTTTCTACACTCTAAGTGCATAACAAATAAGGTGCAAGCATAAAACACCTGCTTTGCACCTTAAATACACCATTTGATTTGTTTTTAATCACAATTGCGCTTAAGCAATAATAAATCGCTGTTATTTTATATTGTGATCAAACGAGCCTACATCACCTGGGAACACCACTGGCGATTCAATCCCGTCTTTATTTATCGCTGCAACACCGAAATAGTAATTATCTATAACAACGTTTTTAAGTGTAGCTTTACTTACATTGCCCACATCTTGACTAAATTGCCATTGTGGCTCACTGGTATAGCGCCAATAAATACGATAACCGGCTATATTATCATCATCAGAACTTTGCCACGAAAGCGTAGTGTCGGCCTTAACCGCACCTTCAATTTTTACCTGCTTAGGAGGAGCTGGCGCCCAAGCCATTGAAGCCATTGTTACTGCGTTCAATGATGTAAGCTTTGTTGTGTAGTCAAAATCAACGCCATCTATGGTATCGCCATAAACCACCCCATTTTCTGTACGTAAATCTTGATGTTGTCGGTCGTAATGCTCATTAGTTTCCATAATTCTGACTGCTGCAAAACCCGCATCGTTAAATGGTCTATGGTGCCCGCCCCGGCCAAACCTATCTAACCTGTAAACTAACATCGTATCTAAATTTGGAATATACCTATCGGCAATTGTATCTATATACCGCGCTAAATTACGGCTCGCCGAATCGACTTCACCACCTGTAAAACGGCGCGTTCTTGCTTGTTGTTTCGTTTCTACTACACGCGTGCCTTCTGAGAAAATACGCGCCGTTGTATTGTCGGTAACGCCATTAATACCAGTAATATTGCCAATCATGTCGTTATTTAAAACGCCATGTACTTGCCAATTGTGCTCTTGCGCATACGCTGTGAGTATTTTACCGCCAAATAAACCTTGCTCTTCGCCCGACAACGCTGCATACAAAACTGAGCCATTAAATTTATGCTTGCTTAGTACACGTGCAGCTTCAATAACCCCTGCCACGCCTGAAGCGTTATCATTAGCACCCGGTGAATCACTGGTAAAGTCCATTACATCACTCACCCGCGAATCAATATCGCCCGACATAATAACCATTCGGTTTGGCTCAGTACTACCACGCTGAATGGCCACTATATTCACCACTTCAACAGGATTAGGAATTCGTTTTTCACCTGATATAGTGTCTTTAACTTCAATAACTTCTAGGCAACCACCACATTGCGCTGATATTTTTTCAAACTCTTTTTTGATCCAACGCCGTGCAGCACCTATGCCCCGTGTATCTGACTTAGTTTCAGAAAGCGTATGGCGGGTACCAAAATCCACCAGCGTTTGTATGTCGCTCTCAATACGTTTAGCTGATACCTGCGCTGCAATATCATGTAGCTTTTGTTGTTCTTCATATTTTATGCTGGCATGAGCCTGTGCTGATAACCCTGCCGTACAAGCAAAGGCTAACGTACTCAATTTAATAAGTTTAGTTGTAATAGAAAAAGGGGTTTTGCGCATTATAAGCTCCTTATTTTTTACCTTACCATTACTCAACACCCTATTTAGTGCAACTATTTTGAGTTAAAGCTTTATACAAGTAAGCTCAACTGTAAAAATTAACCACACATAAGTACTCCCCTCTTTTAAATAACCAAGCGTATTACAAACCTTGTTACATAAATACGCTATATACATAGCGTGTTTTCGTGGCAAACTAATGGGGTGTTTTATTTGTATTTGTAACCTATGCGCCAGCTTAAAGCCGACACTGTCTCTGCCAATTTAATAGCCTCTAGTAACAATCAATATGGGCCTATTTGTGTTTATCAAAATGCTGCCTATCGCTGGTTAACACTTGCCCAAAATGCACAAAGCGATATCACTATTCAAGGGGTGATGAGCCTTAATAAGAATGAGCAATTACTGATTGCGGTTAATCAATGTATGCTGTTATTTTTACTTAAAACAGCTGAGCCACTACGGGTTTTAAATTTAGGTTTAGGTACTGCGGGCATTGAGCGAGCCATTCATTATTTACATAACAAAACGGCTTATATAAATAACTTAGCTGTGTTTGACAGTGTAGAAATAAACCCCGCGATGATAAGCGTTGCTAAGCACCATTTTAACTTGCCCGCTAATCATACGGTGCACTTACAAAATGCAGAGCTGTTTGTTGCAACGTGCACGCGCACATACAATGTCATTACAATTGATATTTTTAGTGGCGATGTACATCAAGACTTTTTATCTAACAGCGTATTTTGGCAAAACATACGTCGCTGCAGCGGGCTAAATGCGCAAATTATTATAAATTTAAACCCTAAAACAGGAAAAGAGCTCCAAGCTTTACTCGTCTTGTTTAGGCAACACTTTAGCTGTATTGCCCTTATAGAGTTTAACGAATACAAAAATATTGTCGTGATGCTTTCTCAGCAAAGTTTAGTGCACATTAATAAAGAAGAAATAGCCCATTCGCCATTATTTAAAACGTGGGCGCCTTCCCTTCACAGCGACATAAACAGCATTTATCACATAGAGTAATTTAGCGCCCTGGTTCGTGTTTTTCATAGCACGGCAAATGGGTTTCTAATTGCTCCCAATTGGCTTTAGAGGTAACAAAATTATGCGACATTACCTGTTCAGTAATATCGTCATCTATCAACCCTAGGCGTATTCGCAAGCGAGATTTATCCTCTGCATTAGCACTGTAAATAGGTGAGCCACATGTTTTACAAAAAAAGCGCGCACGCCCAAGTTTGAAATTAAATTCAGTTAAATTATCTTCACCTTTGGTAAGTGTAAATTCGTGAGTGTTTACAAAACCATTAGTAGCAAAAGCAGTCCCGCTGTTTTTTCTGCATAGTGAGCAGTGACAATGAATAATTTGAGAAATAGCCCCTCTAATTTCAACACTTACCGCTTTACATAGGCACGTTCCAGTATACATATAATCCCTTTTATTATTTTTAATTGCGTGTAATTAGGTATTTTACGCGTTTAAAATATAAACGTCAGTAGAATAGATAAAACACAATATTGGTTGACTAATTTAAACCAAATTGGTTATATGGATTTTAAGTTTGAAAAATTAAAAGTCACATATTGGTTTACCAATTTATATGCCTATACTTACATTAGTAAAAGAGGGATTATGCGCGTTAAATACAGCTTACTGTTAGTGGCCTGCTCAGGATTATTAGCCTGTAGCCAAAACAATCAAAATGCCCCCTCTGCAAAATGGCTATTAGTAGATAACTTTGAACAGCCGCTAAAAGGCTGGACAAAGGCCGACACAGACAACCAAACTCAACCTTATGTCGCTAACCCACAAGTAACTAAAATAGAAGTTGAGGAGACAGCCAAAGGGATTAACCACATTTTAATTAAAAAGCCTGCCGAAAAGGGTATTGTCGGCAACCGCAAAGCCCTCAGCTATAAAAAGCTTCCAAAAACAGTGCCCGTTGGCGAAACCTACACTTTTTTTTACCCGCATTAACGTTGCCTCTTTTCCAAATAACCATGCTTTTGGATTAAGTAACTTAGAGCCAGAGCAAATAAACGTTCATGGCTACGATGCCTTCGAAGCCACTCTACGAGTCACCGATAAAACCGAATCAAATGGGTTAGTTAATACCGGGGCGCTAATGGTCAAAACTGATAAGGGCTATAGTAATATCCAAAACTATGCACAAGCGCAATCGGCTAAACCACTTGATACAAACAGTTGGTACAACATTTGGTACGTTGTTAATAATGCATCGGTAAAAATGCAAGGCCAGCAATACAATGTATATGTACAAGGCGGCGAATTTAAAAACCAAACCTTAGTGTATAAAAATGCCACCTTTAGAATGAAACGCGAACGCCCACTTAGCTATTTTTTAGCTAACTGTAATACGGGCCCACATAAAAAGCCCTACGGAAATGGCGGTTTACGCTATGACGACATTTACATGATTAAAGGCGTAAACCTCACAAACCCTATTCGATAAAAGTAGCAGTGTAAATTAGTCGCTAAAGATCTACAGCGCGCCACTTAAATGGTATGATCCTTTTCTATTTTTTGTCATTTAAGTTTATAAAATGTATCGATTATTCGAAAAAATGACCAACGCATTTCCTGAGCAAAAGCCAACGCAGCCGCCCTCTACCTTATTTGCGTTTTGTCGTCATTACACTAAAGGTATGGAGCTGTCGTTAGTTTTAATGTCTGTTAGTGCTGCCCTGCTTGCCATTTTAGAGGTATCGTTATTTAGCTATATGGGCCAATTGGTTGACTGGTTGGGCACCTACACACCGCAAACACTATTTGAAGAGCAAAAAGCCGAACTTATAAAAATGGCAGTAGTGCTTTTAGTGGTGTTGCCTATAGTGGTGTTTTTTCACTCGGCTATTTTACACCAAGCATTACTGGGTAATTACCCTATGTCGATTCGTTGGTCGGCGCATAGATACTTATTACGCCAAAGTGTTAGCTTTTATCAAAACGAGTTTGCAGGGCGTATTGCCACAAAAGTAATGCAAACATCACTGGCCGTACGAGAAGCCGTAATGAAACTGCTCGATGTACTAATGTATATTGTGGTTTATTTTGGCGCTATGGTGTTTTTAGTTGCAGAAGCTGATTGGCGTTTAATGCTACCGCTTTTAGTGTGGGTAATTATTTATGCCGCCATTCAAATGTACTTTGTGCCAAAACTTAAAAAAATTGCCAGCTCGCAGGCCGATGCGCGCTCTGAAATGACCGGCCGTATAGTTGACAGCTATACAAATATATCGACCATTAAGCTTTTTTCGTACACACAACGTGAAGAGCAATACGCTAAACAAAGTATGGATGTATTTTTGCAGCCTGTTTATAAGCAAATGCGTTTAGTAACCAGCCTTAACTTTGCCATTAATAGCCTAAATTACTTATTAGTATTTAGTGTGGCCGCACTATCCCTTTATTTATGGTCGTTAAGTGCAATTAGCGCAGGCGCCATTGCAGTTGCGGTTAGTTTATCGCTTAGATTAAATGGCATGGCGCAGTGGATCATGTGGGAAATAAGCAGCTTGTTTGAAAACATTGGTACCGCCACCGATGGCATGAAAACCTTATCTACGCCCATTAAAGTAGATGACAAACCCGATGCAAAAACGCTTAACGTTTCTAAGGGCGAAATCGCGTTTTCAAATGTTCACTTTAACTACGGCAAAGCCGCTAACGAAACCAATCGCGGACCGGTAATGAACGGCCTAAACCTCCATATCAAACCCGGTGAAAAAATTGGCTTAGTGGGTCGCTCTGGCGCTGGTAAATCAACGTTAGTTAATTTACTCCTGCGCTTTTACGATACCGATTCGGGGACGATTAAAATTGATGGCCAAAACATTACCGATGTAAGCCAAGCAAGCTAAAGCACTCGAGTTTATAAGCGATTTAGAAGATAGCAAAGGCAATAAAGGGTTTGATGCTCAAGTAGGCGAGCGCGGTGTAACCCTCTCTGGTGGGCAACGCCAGCGTATCGCTATAGCGCGGGTATTACTGAAAAATGCACCTATTTTAATACTCGATGAAGCCACCAGCGCACTCGACTCAGAAGTTGAAGCCGCAATACAAGCAAGCCTAGATGATTTAATGACAGGTAAAACTGTGATTGCCATTGCTCACAGGCTATCGACCATTGCGCAAATGGACAGACTTATTGTACTTGATGAAGGACGCGTTGTAGAGCAAGGCAGCCACGAATCTCTCATTGCGCAAAATGGTATTTATGCTGGGCTTTGGGCGCATCAAACCGGTGGGTTTATTGGTGTAGATTAGGCGTGTTGATCTTTGCGAATTGAAATTTGTTCAATCTAGGGGCGATCAAATCGCGGCGCGAGGTTTGCAACCTAGTGGGCTAAGTAAAAACCGAGCAACAAAGAGTTTATCGCCCCTAGGCAGAACCCAAAGGGCAGCGTATGTTTGGCATTTATGCTGCGTTATCGCCTATTTATGGGGAATAACCACACTTCATAGGCTCTGCCTTGCCTAAAAACCAAACATACTGCTGCAAATTCAAACGCCAAAGGTCAACACGCCCTAATCTCAGCTAAAAACTAAAAAGCAAAAGGGCTAATTACAGCCCTTTTCGTTTTTATACTAGCGGCTTAATAGCCTTTAATCGCGTGATATTAAGCCATTAATCTCAAGCCAATTAAAATTAGCATAACAATATTGGCTATAAAACTGATTAAAAAGAAATACGTGCGTGGGCTTGGGTTTTTCTCTGTGGCTATAGCGTAATACAGCGCCATATGAATTAATCGCGCTATTACATACACCCAAACACACATGGCAAATATAGGGCTTTGGTAATTTATAACAAATGCAAACAACACAGTACCAATAAACAACGCGCTGTTTTCTAGTGTGTTATGAAAAGTACGATGGGCTCTAAATATAAAACTGTCGTGCGATAAATCATCGCTTATTTTACCCGGTACAGCTTTAGGTTGTTTAGCTTTGCTAAAGGTAGCTACCGACCACTGTACCACTAACATTATTAAGTAAACGTAAAACGCCATATAGGCAGAAAGCGCAACTTCAGTCATTTTTATGTCCTTAAAATTGTTTTAACTCAGTAGTTATAGCAAGTTTCAAGCCTAAAATAAGTTCATTATAATTAATAACTTGTAATTTATAGGTTCAATAATAATGTAAAAGCTGCAAAGCTATTTATAAATGTTACCCACGAATTAACTCCTTAACGTTAGCGTAATTAATACCACTGCGTGATCGGTTGTTAAATCGTCTCGTTCGTATTCTGGGTTTATTAAATGCCTGTCGTATGTATGATAATCACTCACTTCATAAAAGCTATCATCGTAACTTGGGTCAAATTCACACGAAAGTAAAATATAATCAAGTACCGTACTACTCGTTCCATAGTAATGGGTAGGGCTGCGATTTAATAGCGGCGCAGCGGGGGCATTACTTTGTTGAGCATCTGCATGGCTGCCAGCGTTTTGCTGGGTGTTGTGCGCCGTAAATTGGCTCATTTTTAGTGTTTTAAATAACTGCCATGCGTCATTTAAACAATATTTAGCAAGGTATGTTTTAACATCAAACGCTGGGGCAAATCGCAATGTATTCGTTAATAAATGGGTCAATACGCCATCGGCTAGGTCGTTATTAAAATCGCCCATTAACACCATAGGCTGTTGTGTAGCTTCGCGTCGGGCAATCATTTCTATCATTAGTAGTGTGGCTTCACTGCCGCGCTGAATGGTTGAGCCCCACGAGCCGGCCACATTTGCTTTAAGAGTGTCTATTATGTTTTTTTCGCTTGAGGGTGTCTCGGTTTTGGCTGAGCTAGTAGTACTTTCATCACTCTCAATCATGGCTCGTTTTGACTTAAAATGAACCACATAACAGTCGGTATTACCTACATGGGGTAATCTAATGGTGGCTCTTAACACCTTACGGCTAAACGTAAAATTACTATTAAGGCCAAGCATTTCAACAAGCTCGGTATTGTGCTTAACCGCAGCAACATCAACAATCTCAAATTTAGACGCTATTGCCACGACCGGGCGCTTAAAAATAAAATCATCAATCACCTCTGGTGTATCAACCACAGCAAAATATGTATAGCCTTGCTGCGCCATTAACGCTTTTAGCGATTCAATACTAAATACTTCTTGAAAACCTATTACATCAGGCGCGTACTCATTTAAATAATCTACAATCCAGCGCTGTTTGCGTGCCCATTGCTCTGCGGTATAAATTTTTTCAAAATCGTAATACGCATTAGGCGGCTCAAGGTAGTTAAATAAATTAAACGTGGCTATTTTAAATTGCGTGTTTTTGACTACAGGCTCGTTTAAATCAGCGGCAGGTTCAGCCCCAAGCGTAGTGTGATGTAATGTCGATTCAAAATTACTGATAACAATAGCCTAGCGAATAAAAGTGCGTTAATTATACCCTAAAGGGTTTAAAGTTCTAAACCGTGAATTATTCTCAACATGCAAATAAAGCCCTTTATTTACGCTATACTGCCCTCCTCGTTATTAGCGCACACATAGGTATTATGAACTACTCAAATTTTGGTACTAAATTTACACAACCCAACGGAATAACGCAGCTTATGGAAGATTTAGGCAGCGCTAACGCAAGCAATAATCCAAATATTGTTATGCTAGGTGGCGGTAACCCCGCACACGTACCCCAGGTTAATGCTGTATTTTTAGATGAATTACAAAAGCTAGTAGCCAGTAATAAAGTATCGCAAGTATTTGGTTTGTACGACGGGCCAACTGGCAATGACGAATTTAGAGCGGCCCTTGCCAAACAGCTCAATAGCGAGTTTGACTGGGGCTTAACACCACAAAACATAGCACTGGGTAACGGCAGCCAAGCTAACTTTTTTGTATTATTTAATATGCTTGCGGGCAAAATGAGCGATGGCACTAATAAGCGTATATTGTTTCCGCTTGCGCCTGAATACGTAGGTTACGCCGACCAAGGTTTATCTGATGATATGTTTGTGGCAATAAAGCCCGACATCGAAATTTTAAATACCCCCAGTGGCTCTAAGCAATTTAAATATGTCATTGATTTTGACGCGGTAGAAAACGTATTAGCCAACGATACCAGTATTAGTGCACTGTGCGTATCGCGCCCTACCAACCCAACTGGTAATGTCATTACCGATGAGGAAGTACGCCATCTAGACGCCCTTGCACACAAGTACAATATTCCCCTAATTATTGATAACGCCTACGGCGACCCCTTCCCGGGCTGTATTTACACCGATGCAAACCTTACGTGGAACTCAAACATTATATTGTGTATGTCGCTTTCAAAACTGGGCTTGCCAGGCCTGCGCACTGGTATTGTGGTTGCCAATAACGAAATAATTAAAGCCATTGGCCGTGTTAACGGCTCTATGGTGTTATCGCCTAACGCTATTGGCCCAAGCTTAGTAACCCGCTTAATTAACGAAGGCGAATTATTGCCTTTGTGTAAAAATACTGTATTGCCTTTTTATAAAAATAAAGCAGAGATAGCCATAAACCTGTTTGATGAAATTTTTGCCGACTTGCCTGTCTATTTACATAAACTCGAAGGCGCGTTTTTTATGTGGCTATGGTTTAAAGACTCAAAAATAACCAGCGAAATGCTTTATCAAAAACTCAAAGAGCAAGATGTATATATAATTCCTGGGCATAACTTTTTTATTGGCATTGAAGATAGCTGGGAGCACAAACACCAGTGCGTACGCATTAACTACGCCAACGATGAAGCCACACTCAGAAAAGGCTTAGAGGCTATTAAGGCGCTTATTATGTAGCGCTTTAATTAACGGTTTACATCGTATTTTAACGTGGTGGTTAACGTTTAGCGTTAGCCACTGTGTTTTTTATTTAACGTACTGTTTAGGGGCTAACGCCTTGGTTAACAGGGCAAACAGCAAGCCACCTAAAGCACCTGCTAGTAACTGCAAATAAAACCCCCATCCACGTGCGCCCGCTATAATATGAATATTCATAATCGACTCAATCGCCACTAACACCACGGCAAAAGCAGTGATACCCGATGCCACAAATAACACCATGCTGTATTTTTCAAACTTTTTAACAAGTAACACAACAGCAAAAAAAGCGATAGCTAAAGCAATGGCAATAATAGCGCCATAGGTAGGTAATAGCCCTAACCAATCATCTAGCGTTAAATTAATACGGTCGCTTAAGCTGACCACAACGCCCACATCAACTAATTGATTGACAACGTATTGGCTATGAAACAAGCTAGCAAGAGTAAAGGTAAATAACCAAGAAACTAAAAATATAGGGAGTAAACGTGTTAAAAATGGCATGGTTATCTCAACTTAAAATGAAGCTTTTTTCTTACAGTAGCAAAGGCTTGCAATGTAAACAACGACTCTCTCTATTAGCGCTATGGCTGTTTGTAGGGCTTTTTGCATCTACCGCCAGTGCTGCCGAATTACCTAAAGAGCAATACAGCACTCACACACTCGCAGCACAATTAAATTCGCCGTGGAGCATGGTTAAGCTACCAAACGGGTCATGGCTAATTACAGAGCGCGACGGCCACGTTGTTATTGTAAAAAACAATCAGCAAACTAGAGTAAATTTAAACCTTGAAGGTTTATACGTTGCAGGCCAAGGCGGCTTACTCGATATAGTGCTCTCGCCTAATTTTAACACCAGCAAAGAAGTTATATTTACCTACGCACAAGGCACAGCTGAGGCTAATCGCCTAGTAATTGCAAAAGCTACGTTTAATGGTACCGGCTTTTCAACGCCTGTTATTATTTACACAGTAGCGACTGATAAAAATACCCCACAACACTACGCTGGCCGCGCCCTCTTTTTACCCGACAACACTCTACTGTTTTCAACTGGTGATGGCTTTGATTTTAGAGAGCAAGCACAAGTAATAACCAGCCAACTTGGCAAACTATTACGCATAAACCTAGATGGCACTATCCCAAAAGATAACCCATTTATTAATCACAAAAACCCCAATGCACACGCTGTTTACTCACTCGGTCACCGAAACCCACAGGGCTTAGTGTATGATTACGATACCGAGCAAATTGTTAGCCACGAGCACGGCCCCGCCGGTGGCGATGAGTTAAATTACTTATCGCCAGCTACCAACTACGGCTGGCCGGTGATCACCTATGGTGACGATTATTCACAAGCACGTATTTCTCCATTTAGAGACTACCCCGGTATGCAAAAGCCAAGCGTAGATTGGACGCCATCAATCGCCCCGTCAGGCATGGCGTATTACGGCTCTAAACACGCCACATTCCCTTCACTTGCACAACATGTGCTCATCACTACACTTGTAGATAAAAAGCTCTACAGCGTTAATCTGGCTAATGGCGAATTCACCCAGTCACACATATTTCCAGAAGCAACAGGAAGATTAAGAGATGTGTATGTGACCACGCAAGGTAATGTAGCAATATTAACCGATGGGAAAGATGCTGAGCTGATGTTGTTTATATCGAATTAATTTGCATGAAATAACCAATAATAAAGCTAATGTCAAAAGAAAAGACCTGACCCATTACTTTGAAGTATTTTGAGAAGAGTATGTATTAGGGGTTATGCCTAATTACAGTATATCTTTTGCTTGAACCATATATTCGTCTAAATCTCTGTAAATTAACTGCATAAGCAAAACACCGTTGAGGTCTGTAGAACGCAATACTTGATTTGGGCAATTCAGACTGTTAGTAAATTGTTTTCTTAAATCTACTGTAGCCTCTTTACTCTTACCTTTAATCGATTGGTGCTCTCTATTAATAAGCCAATTTGTAACTCTTTTAGTAATAAGCTTAACTTTTTCTTCAAGCTTATGCCCATTGATAAATAGATAGAGATTTAAATTGTTTAAGCCCTTAGCTCTAAATTCATCACAGTCTCCCAATTCAGGAGCTTCTTCAGCGGTAGTAATATCTAAATTAGAAAGAGAGCTATAAATTGCTTTACTAGAATCCTTGTTATCATCTTTTAGGAATGAAATAAAATTAGCGTAATTTTTAGCAGACCAACATTCGAAAGCCTCAGTAACTTTAAACATATCTGGTGGGATATTACTTGTATTAGTTGCATTTAAACATGCCTCTAAGACGTGCTGAGGGTAAAAATAGTAACTTTCTATTGAATAAGCATAAGTTTGGAATACGTAAGGGCTGTTATAAAATTTTGAATTGGTGCATTTTAGATAGTCATAATCACTATCAATTGCAACTAATAGGCTTCTACCAGGAGTCAAATCACCATCTGAAATACTTCTTAGGATCTCACCCTTACCATTAGAGCCCTTTAGATGTCTCACGGGTTTAACATCAATAGATCTAATGTCCTTATAACTAAATATTTTTCTCCAAAAAGTTACATCTTCTTGAGATTCGACATAAATTTCGATAATTTTTTTTCTAGCAAGAAAAGACTTTGCTTCAATTCTACCTGTATCAATCCTTTGCTTTGGTATCCCTTTTTGAACTATCACTAATTTAGTCCTCTGATAACAACAAACAGTTTGGAAGCCACTCACCGCCAATTAAGTCAGGAGAGTGTGTTGCAATGATGAATTGAGAATTTGGAGCGAGAGAGACTAGATCAGCAATTAAGTTCTTTTGCCAATTAACATGAAGGCTAATTTCAGGTTCATCAAAAAGGAAGACCGAATCTCGATATATCAATACTACAAGGAAAAGATAAATTATTGTCTTTTCTCCCCGAGATAATAGATACCAGGGAATTGGTTTGTTTGAACCAACTTTTCTAGCGGTTATCATGTTGTCTTCGTCTTTAGTAATTTCTTTATTTGTTTGCTTAAAGTAGCGATTTAATATCTCAAAGACATTATCTTTTGTTTCTGTATATTCTTTTATAAAGCTTACGATACTATGTGGATCGTTATTTTTCTTTGAAAAATCTGAGAGTTTCTCAACTATTTGTGACTCATAATTCTGTAAAGCATTTCTTATATAAATAAGTCTATCATCAATACTGTTTTTATAATTATGGTAATTGAATGACTTTGAAAATGGCTCGAGTTTGTCTGTTCGCTTATGAAGTGAGCAGCGATCTTCTTGGTAAAGAAAACAATTTGGAATTAGTTCTTTAATTCTTTCAAAATCACCTGAAATATCGTCACCTGAAAAAAAAGCACTATGCACTGATGCTACACGACATTTTTCGAGATCATCTGAATATGTAATGTTTTTTCTAGAAGCTAATTCACTATCTTTAAAACATAGCTTTTCGAAGCCTTTAACCTTATCAATGTCGTGATAAGCAGCTCCAGGTAGAAGATCTATTAGATGCTTTTCTGCCTCAGAATTATTTGAGACATTTGGAAAAACCGCAGAATAATAATTAAAACAATTAGAAAATGATGACTTTGTACTCCAAAACCGACTCTTTGAAGTATTTCTACTTAACTCTTTATATGAAGTTAGACTATCGAATATGATATTTAAAACGGTACTTTTCCCTGAACCATTTATTCCGGTCAGAAATGTTACATTATCATTGAATTCAAGGGTTACATTTTCAGAATCCCAAAGGTTCAAAATTTCTAACTTTTTTAATTTGTTCATTTTATAAGTCATTCGTATTTAAATATCTATATTAATAAAAGTTTACGTGTTCTAGTTACGTAATACAATGAATCTAAATTAAATGTTCCAAAGTGTACACTTTTTAAAAAATGTTCTGCAATTTTAAACTTAGCTTTAGAAAAAAGCCGCTGTTCGTTTAGAACAGCGGCTTTTCTACTTATAGCTTATAGCTTATAGCTTATAGCTAAAAACTAATAGCTAAACCTTAAGCTTTCCCAATCACTTCAAGTCCACCCATGTATGGGCGTAATACTTCAGGTACTACTACTGAACCATCGGCTTGTTGGTAGTTTTCTAGTATGGCTACGAGTGTACGGCCAACCGCTAAACCTGAGCCATTTAGTGTATGTAGTAACTCTGGCTTTTTAGCACCTTCACGGCGAAAACGTGCTTGCATACGGCGCGCTTGGAAATCGACCATATTTGAACAAGACGAAATTTCGCGGTAGGTATCTTGCGCCGGTAACCATACTTCTAAGTCGTATGTTTTAGCTGCGCCAAAGCCCATGTCGCCCATACATAAAATTACTTTACGGTATGGTAGTTCTAGTGCTTGTAAAATTTGCTCTGCGTGGCCTGTTAGCTCTTCAAGCGCTTGCATTGAATCTTCTGGTTTTACTAGTTGAACTAGTTCAACTTTATCAAACTGATGCTGGCGAATTAAGCCGCGTGTATCGCGACCGTAGCTGCCCGCTTCACTTCGAAAACACGGCGTGTGCGCAGTTAAGCGAATCGGTAAATCGCTTTCTTCGTATATTTCGTCGCGTGCGCTATTAGTCAGCGGTACTTCTGCTGTTGGGATTAAGCTAAAGCCAGCTTGTTGTTCACCGTCGTCGTTTACTAGGCCTAATGTATGGAATAAATCGCCTGCAAATTTAGGTAATTGACTTGTACCGTAAAGGCTTGCGCTATTTACTAAGTACGGTACATACATTTCTGTATAGCCGTTTTTATCTGTGTGGGTATCTAGCATGTATTGCGTAAGTGCACGGTGCATACGCGCTACTTGGCCACGCATTACTGTAAAACGTGCGCCACTAATTTTAACGCCCATTTCAAAGTCTAGGCCGTTTAGGTCTTGGCCTACGTCTACGTGATCTTTTACTTCAAAGTCGTACTTTTTAGGCGTGCCCCAGGTAAGTATTTCAACGTTGTCGTCTTCATCAGCGCCTTCTGGTACTGATTCGTCTGGCAAGTTTGGAATTGCTAAAGCAATTTCGTTAATGGCGTTGAGTACTTCGTCTTGCGCTTTTTTAGTTGCGTCTAATTCGCTACCTAAATTTGCCACTGCGTCTAGTAGTGGTTGTGCGTCTTCGCCTTTTGCTTTTGCTTGGCCAATGGCTTTAGCACTGGCGTTACGTTGACTTTGAAGCTCTTGCGTTTTTACTTGTAATGTTTTGCGTTGTTCTTCAAGTTCTGTCACTTTTGCAACATCAAGCTCGTAGCCACGAGCCGCTAAGCGTGCTGCAGTTTGCCCAACGTCTTGTCGTAAATATTTAGAATCTAACATGTTAGTTTTTTAACCTTTTTGCATTACCAGCTGAAGGCCCAGCCAAGCCATAAAAATACAGATCATCACATTTAAGATGATATTGAGGGCCATTTTAATAAAGTGACCTTGTTGTAATAACAACAACGAGTCCATTGAGAATGTTGAAAAGGTGGTTAACGCACCTAAAAAGCCAATACCAATAAGGGTTTTAGCGGGGCTTGTGGCGATAATTTCTTTCTCTATCAAACCGTACAAAATGCCCATTAACAATGAACCCAGAATATTAACCGTCAACGTGCCAAAAGGGAATCCCCTACCAAGGAGTTTTAGCATGGTTTCGCTAATAAAAAATCGTAAACAGGCTCCTGAGGCGCCACCAAGGGCGATCATCATATAAAGTTTAATCATTTTCGTATCGTTTAAGTGGGCTTTGCGCGTCGCGTTCTTTTAAGTAATCAAGCTTTTGCTTAATTTTTTGCTCAAGGCCGCGATCGCTCGGTAAATAATAGTGTTTGTCTTGAATTTCTGGCGGTAAATATTTTTCACCGGCGGCAAAGGCGCCCTCTTCGTTATGTGCGTAGCGATACTCGGCGCCATAGCCTAAATCTTTCATTAGGTTTGTGGGCGCGTTTCGTAAGTGCTCTGGAACTGGGTAGCTTGGCTCGTTTTTGGCATCAGCTTTTGCTTGGTTAAATGCCATATAAACCGCATTACTTTTGGGTGCGCTGGCTAAGTATAAAGTGGCTTGTGCAATGGCGCGTTCGCCCTCGCTTGGGCCTACACGCTGAAATATATCCCATGCGTTTAACGCCACTTCCATTGCCCGTGGGTCGGCATTACCTATGTCCTCTGTGGCAATGGCAAGTAAACGCCTTGCTACATAAAGTGGGTCGCCGCCGCCGGCTAAAATACGGCAATACCAATACAGCGCGCCATCGGGTGAGCTGCCTCGTACTGACTTATGAAAAGCCGATATTAAATCGTAAAATTCATCGCCGCCTTTATCGTATTTAGCTAAATGGGTTGGCAGTACTTGGCTTAATACGTGCTCATCTACGTTGTATGTGCCGTTTTGCTCACTCGTTAAATCAACCGCTTGCTCAAGCAGGTTTAACACTTTACGGGCATCGCCGCCGCTTGCTTGGCAAAGCGCCTGTTTGGCGTTATCGGCAATAACAATATTTTTTTGGTTTAGTTGCTCATCTTGCTTAAGTGCGCGCTCTATCACTGTGTATAGGTCGCTCTCTTGTAACGACTTTAAAACATACACGCGTGCACGCGATAAAATCGCATTATTAAGTGCAAATGAAGGGTTTTCGGTTGTCGCACCTACAAATATAAAAGTGCCGTCTTCTATATGTGGTAAAAATGCATCTTGCTGCGATTTATTAAAACGGTGTACTTCATCCACAAACATTAAGGTGCGTTGCCCGCGGCTTTGTAGGTTATCGTGCGCTTGCGTTACGCTGTCGCGAATATCTTTTACGCCTGCGGCCACAGCCGACATTTGTATAAGTTCGGCATCGGCGTGGTTTGCAATAATTTGCGCAAGGGTGGTTTTACCTACCCCAGGCGGCCCCCACAAAATTAAGCTGTGGCAACGCCCTGCAACAATGGCTTGGTGCAAGGGCTTGTCGCTACTTAGTAAATGCTGCTGACCTATGTATTCGTCAAGCGTTGTTGGGCGCATGCGCGCCGCAAGTGGGCGTACATCGGGCCCAAAGTTAAAGCCTAAATTATTCACCGTTACTCTGATCGTCTATTTCTACACCCTCTGGTGGGGTAAATTCAAAGGTGCTTGTATCAAGCGCGGTATTTACTTGTGCATTGTTAAAACTAAACGACGAAAGCTGACCAGAATTATCCGTCACAACTAACTTAGCAAGGCCTTGCTCGTTACCTGCAAAGGTAATATCAAGTTGCTCTACTTGGCTTTCTACGCCTTTATTTGGCGTTACACTAAAGCCAGAGTCTGTGGCTTGAACACTGTATTTTTCCCATTGTGCGGGATCTTTTGAAGTAAGCAGTACAAACGGTGTTGAATCTATAAGGCTATGGGTATCCATAATAGTTACTTGCTCAGCAAAGCTGTCGAAGTAATAGGTTTTGTCACCATTGGATACAAATAAGGTATCGTCTGGGTTTGTTTGCTGCCAGCGGATCATCATAGGTTGTTTAAGGGCAATTGTGCCCTCGCCTTGCATAACCGCTTGGCCTTGCGGATCGGTTACGTTTTGAGAAAACTGCGCTTTAAAACTTTTAAGGGTTGCGAGTTTGTCTTGCAGTGCTTGGCTGTCATCAGCAAAGCTAGGCGTGGCAATTAAACTGCCAAGCACTAATAATAAACTGTTTAATTTTTTCATTAATTTGCTCCATTAGGTACTAATACATCGCGAGCGCCGTTATGGCCTGGTGAACTCACGATACCCGATGTTTCCATTTGTTCTACTAGTCGTGCTGCGCGGTTATAGCCAACACGTAATTTACGTTGTACTGATGATACCGATACTTTGCCGGTTTCGATTACAAACGCAACGGCTTCGTCGTATAGCGGATCTGACTCTTCATCTGCATTTTCACTGGTTTCACCTGGTAATAAAACATCTTCTGTTGCATCACCATTTAAAATTTCATCAATGTAATTAGGTTTACCGCGTGCTTTCCAATCGTTTACTACCGCATGTACTTCATGGTCGTCTACAAATGCGCCATGCACACGCTCTGGTACGCTTGTGCCTGGCGGTAAGTAAAGCATATCACCCATACCGAGTAAGTTTTCTGCGCCTTGTTGATCCAATATGGTACGCGAGTCTATTTTGCTCGACACCTGAAACGCCATACGCGTAGGTATATTGGCTTTAATTAAGCCGGTAATTACATCTACCGATGGGCGCTGTGTTGCAAGTACTAAATGTATACCTGCGGCACGCGCTTTTTGCGCAATACGGGCAATAAGTTCTTCAACTTTTTTACCTACAATCATCATCATGTCGGCAAATTCGTCTATTACTACCACTATGCTCGGTAGTTTATCTAACTCGTCTGGGCCTTCTTTCATGCCGTCGGTGTCTTTAAATAATGGGTCAAGAATTGGGTAACCCGCTTCTTTGGCCTCAAGTACTTTTTGGTTGTAACCTTTTAAGTTACGTACACCCAACGCCGACATTAATTTATAACGGCGTTCCATTTCGCCTACACACCAACGTAGTGCGTTAGCCGCTTCTTTCATGTCGGTAACAACTTCACACAATAGGTGCGGAATACCTTCGTAAACCGAAAGCTCAAGCATTTTCGGGTCAATCATGATCATACGAACATCATCAGGGCCCGATTTGTACAGTAAGCTTAATATCATTACATTAACGCCCACTGACTTACCTGAACCTGTGGTACCGGCTACCAGTAAATGGGGCATTTTACCTAAATCGGCACACACAGGTTGCCCTGCAATATCTTTACCTAACACCATGGTTAGTGGCGATGGATTTTGCTCAAATTTAGGGGCGTTAATTACCTCAGATAAACGTACAATTTCACGGTACTTATTAGGCAGCTCTATCCCTATGTAAGTTTTACCTGGGATCACCTCAACCACACGTACACTAATTGCCGATAACGAACGGGCTAAATCTTTTGATAAACCAGTAATTTTAGACACCTTTATACCCGGTGCTAAATCAAGCTCAAAACGTGTTACAACTGGGCCTGGGTATACGCCAACCACTTTTGCTTGTACGTTAAAGTCGAGTAATTTTGTTTCAACAAGACGCGATACACTTTCAAGCTCTTCTTCCGATATCGGGTTTTTTGCTTTATCCGGTCTGTCGAGTAAATCAAGCGACGGTAATGGCCCTGGCGGTGGCTCTTTATCAAGTAACTCTTCAAACTTTTCTTTTGCTGTTGGCGGTGGCTGATATGCAGGTTTTGGCTTAGGCATAGGCCTTGCTGGCGATACCACCGTGGTAACCGGTTTTTCAGGCTCAACAACTTGGCTTTGATCTAGTGCATTTAGCGCAGCCGCTGTATCCATAGGCTCGTCATCTATGGCGCTAAAGCCAATTTCTTGGTCGAGTATATCGTCTAGCTCATCAAATGGACTATAGTCATCACTAATTTGCGGCTCGCTAAAGGTAGGCTGCTCTTTCGTAATGGCTTTTTGTTTAGCTGGCTTTTTACTTTTAGCAGGTTCTTGTTCAAATTCTGATGATTGCTCAAGTGTGGTATCACTTTGCTCATAATCGTCAGGGTCATCATTAAATTGCGCATCGGCTTGCACCGGATTTGCCGCAATACGCTCTCGTTGCATCCAACCTTGGGCGTAATTAGCAATGTAACGGTAGCCTCTAACCACTAAATCGCCGAGGTAGTCTACAAATTCAACCCACGACACACCGGTTAATAAAGTAAGCCCAGCAAAAAAGAAGCACAATAATAGTATAGAGGTACCGGTAAAGTTAAATGCCGGCATCATGGCCGATGCAATCACATCGCCCACTACCCCACCGGATGAAAAGTTATAAATATCATCAAAGTTAATGCTGCTGATTGCCGTTGCTGAGGTAATAAATAAAGCAAAGCCAATAACACGCAAAGCAAGTGTGGTGTAGTCGAGCTGTAAAATACGATGAGGTTGTTTAAATAATAAATAGCCAAACAGCTGAATAGCGGCCGGCACTAAATAAGCAAGCCAACCAAATGACAGTAATAATATATCGGCTACCCAAGCACCGGCAGTGCCTGTAATATTTTTTACGTTTCTAAATTCACCCGTTTGCGACCACGCAGGGTCAGCGGGATCAAAGCTGATTAAAGCACATAAAATGAATATTGCCGCAAAGGTACTGATGATCAGCCCTGTTTCTAATAGTCTTTGCACACCGTTTAGGCGCATAACTTCCTATCCCTCTTTATTGTTCTATTGGCACTTGCTTGCAATCAAATACCTTAGCAGGAAATGCAATTTGATGCACTTTATCTTAATATGTATGGCCTGATTATGAACAAGTTTTTATAAATTAGAGTGTGTTTATCTTTTGCGGTTAAATTTACGCAATGTAAGGGCGAATTATTACGCCGTCTTCACCTTTAACTTCTTCCATTACTACATAGGTGCGGCTTTCACTCACGTTTGGCAGCTTTAAAAGAATGTCGCCTAGTACACCGCGGTATTCTGACATATCGTTTACGCGTGTTTTTAATAAAAAATCAAAATTACCCGATACCAAGTGACACTCTATTATCTCTTCGTGCTGTTTAACCGCCGCACTAAACTCATCAAATACGTCGGGCGATGTTTTGGTAATGGTTACCTCAACATACACAGATAAGCCTTGCCCAAGCTTTGCTGGATCAACCACCGCTTTATAGCCAAGTATATAACCTTCACGTTCTAACTTTTTTACGCGCTCTAGACAGGGCGTGGCGCTCAGGCCAACTCGTCGGGCCAGTTCTACATTAGAAAGGCGTCCATCGTGCTGTAATTCCATTAAAATTTTACGGTCAATTCTATCTAATAACTGATGCATACACCCAACTAGTTTAATATTCTGTTTATTTTTATTATTTAGATAATAACACTACCTAGCCTTTTAAAAAAGGTGAGACACACTGCCTTATGATGAATATAATAGTGAAAAATGTTAATCCGTTCTTAATAAGGCAAATTTTATGATTATTGGTGTACCAAAAGAAATAAAAAACCATGAATACCGTGTAGGTATGGTTCCTGCGAGTGTTCGTGAATTAGTAAATCACGGCCACCAAGTGATTGTTGAAACAGATGCAGGTATCGGCATTGGTTTTACTAACGAAGATTACACACAAGCTGGCGCTGAAATTTTAGCCACTGCAGCTGATGTTTTTGCAAAAGCAGACATGATCGTAAAAGTAAAAGAGCCACAAGCTGTTGAGCGTGCAATGCTACGCGAAGACCAAATTTTATTTACTTACCTTCACCTTGCACCTGATCTTCCACAAACTGAAGACCTTGTTAAAAGCAAAGCGATTTGTATTGCTTACGAAACAGTGACTGATGCACGTGGCGGCTTGCCGCTTCTTGCACCAATGAGTGAAGTAGCAGGTCGTATGTCTATTCAGGCCGGTGCACAAGCGCTTGAAAAATCTAACCACGGCCGTGGCATGTTACTAGGTGGCGTTCCAGGCGTTGAAGCAGCTAAAGTAGTTGTTATTGGCGGCGGCATGGTTGGTCGTAGCGCAGCGCAAATGGCTGTTGGCATGGGCGCAGACGTTGTAGTACTTGACCGCAACATCGATGTACTTCGTGCACTAGACGCGCAATTTGGTAACAAAGTTAAAGCGATTTACTCAACAGCTGACGCACTTGAAAAACACGTACTAGAAGCTGACTTAGTAATTGGTGGCGTACTAATTCCAGGTGCTGCAGCACCTAAACTAGTAACAGCCGATCACATTAAAGCAATGAAACCAGGCTCTGCAATTGTTGATGTTGCTATTGACCAAGGTGGTTGTATTGCAACTTCTAAAGCAACAACGCACGCTGATCCTACATACATTGTTGATGAAGTTGTTCACTACTGTGTTGCTAACATGCCAGGT
This sequence comes from Pseudoalteromonas sp. GABNS16E, assembly GCF_028598715.1. Lineage (NCBI taxonomy): Bacteria > Pseudomonadati > Pseudomonadota > Gammaproteobacteria > Alteromonadales > Pseudoalteromonadaceae > Pseudoalteromonas > Pseudoalteromonas sp. GABNS16E. Next base: position 63,724 of record NZ_JAQREZ010000002.1, on the reverse strand, counting down.
GCAGTACCGCGTACTTCTACCTTTGCACTTAACAATGCAACATTGCCGTTTATTATTAACCTTGCAAACAAAGGTTACAAAAAGGCACTACTAGATGACGCGCACTTCTTAAAAGGCTTAAACGTAATTAAAGGCCAAGTAACTTACAAAGAAGTAGCTGAAGCGTTCAACATGGAATATGTTGACCCTCGTACTGCAGTAGAAAACGCGTAATTTTGCGTTTAGTCGTTAGGTGTTATTGAATAAAATAGTTACCTAACTACAAGCAATAAAAAAGCAGCTAATTAGCTGCTTTTTTTGTATCTAAATTTCGACTATATAAAATAATTTATATAAAACGCTTAATTATAAAGTCTACTTTTACGCGTTTAGCCTGACCAAGTAGCTTTTTAACCGGTTGCGGGTAATTTTCTACTGTTTCTAAATCATTTGGCCCAGTTAAACGGCGGCAGTGTTTTAAAATTTCCTGCTTTTCGTTATCTATGGCTTGCATAATACTTTGCTGTGGATCTTCAATTAAAATACCGTTTTCGATATCAAGGCCCCACGCTCGTGGATTAAGGTTATGGCCGCTTAATAAGTGGCGTTGTCGGTCGGCGCAAATACCTTTTAAGTGAAACGAGTTACTCTCGTGCTTCCATAAATACACGTTTAAATTGCCGTTATCTATATGGCGCTTTTGCGATTTTACAAATTTATGCAAAATAGTTTCGTATAAATACGGGAGTGCACCAATTTTACAAAACGGCTCACTTGGCGGCAGATAAAAATCGTTTGCGGTTTTATCACCTACTACAATGGTTACTTGCTTGCCCTGTTTTAATAATCGACGTAGTGAGCGCATAAGCGGCGCCGGAAAATTAAAATACGGTGTGTAAAGTACAAGCTCTTGCTCTGTGGTATCAAACAAGTTTTTAATTAATCGGTTAAGGCTATTATTACGACGCCCTAAACCTAAAAACAAACGCACACCGAGTGGGTCGGTATTGGGCGTAGTTGGGTTTGCATAACTGGCCGACTTTAGCTCGCGCATTAATTGCTTTTGTTCAAACTTAAAGTCTATTAGGCGCCTAAGCGGGCGTGTATCAATACGTGGCACGGCTTGCGAGCCTATTAGCTTAGACTCAATAAAATCAACCACAGAGTCGCACAGTGCTGCTTGGTCAACTAAAAAGTAACGGTCGAGCCTGTAGCGTTCGTTGTATTGCAAGTACACGTTATTTAAGCTGGCGCCGCTGTATAATAAAGTATCATCTACAACAAAACCTTTAAGGTGTAACACACCAAACAACTCTTTGGCTTTAACTGGCACACCGTAAACTTGTACGTTCGATTTAAATTTTTCTAAATAGTCACAATATAAACTTGCGTTACCGTCTGATTTTTTTGCACCAATAAGACCACGTTGAGCACGATGAAAATCAACCAACACTTTTATTTCAAGGTTGGGGTTTGCCAACGACACACGATGCAGCGCTTCCAGTATTTCGCGCCCTGCTTCGTCATCTTGTAAATAAAGTGCCGTAATGTAGATTCTTTTTTTTGCATTGCTAATTAAACGTAGCAATTGCGTACGGTACTCTTGTGCGTTGGTTAAGACGTTAACGTCTTTTGAAGTCAACCCAAATGCGGGTTTTTCCTGCCAAAATAACATAGTTGCCTATTCACTAAGGTCACATAATCTATCAGTGACAAATAAAATTAGGTAAAACATATCAAAAAAATACTAACGGGTCATGAATTAACGAAGCTTTGTTGCTCATCTGTTTGTTTTTTAGCCTTTACACGGGCTTTTTTATCGTTCCAGGCAAAGTCAGTACATAATATTGCACAGCTTTTAATTTTGTGAGAAAAAAATATTCACATAATTTGTTTACTTGTGCCTTGTTTTTCTTAGAATCGAAGCCATTAAGTTCAGTATTAAACGTTTAGGAAAAGATCATGACTGAAGCAAAACACTCTAAGTTACTAATTTTAGGCTCTGGCCCTGCGGGTTACACTGCCGCAGTATACGCCGCACGCGCAAATTTAAACCCCGTTTTAATTACCGGCATTCAACAAGGTGGCCAATTAACGACCACTACTGAAGTTGAAAACTGGCCAGGCGATGCGCACGGTTTAACAGGCCCTGCATTAATGGACCGTATGAAAGAGCACGCTGAGCGCTTTGAAACGGAAATTGTGTTTGACCACATTAATAAAGTAGATGTGTCTAAGCGCCCTTTCACGCTAACTGGCGACCAAGGTACTTACACATGTGATGCATTAATTATTGCCACTGGTGCATCGGCTAAATACTTAGGCTTAGAGTCTGAAACTAATTTTCAAGGTCGTGGTGTATCTGCATGTGCTACGTGTGATGGTTTTTTCTATAAAGGGCGTAAAGTTGCCGTTGTAGGTGGTGGTAACACTGCTGTAGAAGAAGCGCTTTACTTATCTAACATTGCGGATGAAGTACACGTTATTCACCGTCGTGATAGCTTCCGCAGTGAAAAAATTCTTGCTGATCGCCTTAACGAAAAAGCGCAAAATGGTAACGTAGTAATGCACTACAACCGTACGCTAGACGAAGTACTTGGCGATGACATGGGCGTAACTGGCGTACGCATTAAAGATACGCAATCTGATGCTACCGAAGAGCTTGATTTAGCGGGTGTGTTTATTGCTATAGGCCATAAGCCAAACACCGACATGTTTGAAGGCCAACTAGAAATGAAAGACGGCTATTTAGTGGTTGAGTCTGGTCTTAACGGTAACGCTACACAAACAAGCGTACCTGGCGTATTTGCCGCAGGTGATGTGTCTGATCATATTTACCGTCAAGCAATTACATCTGCAGGTACAGGCTGTATGGCAGCCCTAGATGCAGAGCGTTTCTTAGATAACCTATAAACGCTACAAAATTAATAAAGGCTGTTAGTTCAGCCTTTTTTTATGCCTAAAATATAGTTACACTTTTATGATAATTAATAAGTTAAGCCCTCTATGAGAAACCAGCTATACCAACTAAGTGAAACCGATATAGCATTTCCAAATCCCGAATATGCACTTACCTCCCCCGATGGACTGCTTGCCATAGGCGGCGATTTATCTGTAAAGCGCTTAAGTATTGCCTATAAAATGGGTATTTTCCCATGGTTTAGCGAAGGTGAACCCATTATGTGGTGGTCGCCAAGTGAACGCGGCATTGTAGAGCTGAATGACTTTCATATAAGTAAAAGCTTACGTAAACATTTAAAAAAACATCCTGTTAAAGTAACTGTTAACAATGCCTTTGCTGAGGTGATAGAAGCGTGCTGTGAGCAACGTATAGACACCGAAGGCACATGGATAACAAACGACATGTTAAGCGCTTATATTGCTGCACATGACGCTAATATTGCGCATAGTGTTGAGGTATGGCAAGACGGCGAACTTGCCGGTGGGCTGTATGGCATTATGCAAAATGGCGTTTTTTGTGGCGAGTCGATGTTTCATCATCAAACTAATTGCTCAAAACTGGCCATGTGGGCGTTAGTTAATTGGTTAAAACGCCATAACGCACATTTTATTGACTGCCAACTAGAAAACCCATATTTAACCTCTTTAGGCGCAAAAGTGATCCCTCGCTCAGAATTTTTGACTAAACTTAAACGAGCAAATGCTTACACCCTCAACTCAACCATGTGGCAACCACAGGAGTTAACAGCAATTTATGAGTGAACACATTCCTGCACGCGTTGGCCTTAGCCAAGAGTTTGCTTGTAGCTATTTACCTGACAGGCAAGAGCAATTATTGGTAATACTTGACCCAACCTGTTACAGCACGCATAAATTTGAGATGCTTTTATCGCTCGGTTTTAGGCGCAGTGGTAACCAAATTTATCGACCGCACTGCCCTTCGTGTAGCGCCTGTAACTCGGTGCGCGTGTTAGCCCAAGAGTTTACCCCTTCAAAGTCACAAAAAAGAAAACTAAATAAAGTAAAAGCAAACTTTGAAGTTAAATACACACACGCTAAGCGCGAAGAATATTACCCACTTTATAGTAAATACATTTCAATGCGCCACAGCGATGGCACTATGTTTCCGCCTAATTTAGAACAGTTTCAAAGTTTTTTATTTTGTAGCTGGTTAGAAATAACGTTTATTGAGCTTTGGCACCAAGACACTTTAGTTGCAGTGGCCGTAACAGACTGCATGGATAACGCTGTTTCGGCTATTTATACGTTTTTCGATCCCGACTTTGAACACTACAGTTTAGGGACTGTGATGATTTTACAACAGCTCGAATTTGCCAAACAGCAAAATAAAGAATTTGTGTATTTGGGCTACCAAATCGATGAATGCACCAAAATGAAATACAAAACTCAGTTTTTACCCGCGCAAAAACACGTTAATGACCAGTGGTTGGCTATTTAATTTGCAAAAATGCCCGCTGCGCCTTTACTTATTGGCGTATTTTGGGCAAAATCTGCAGCGTTTAACTATTAAAGAGGTGTTACGCTAAACATGGCGAAAGAAGACGTAATCGAAATGCAAGGGACAGTCCTTGATACTTTACCAAATACAATGTTCCGAGTTGAGCTAGAAAATGGTCACGTAGTTGTGGCTCATATTTCAGGTAAAATGCGCAAAAACTATATCCGTATTTTAACCGGCGATAAAGTAACGGTAGAAATGACTCCTTACGATTTATCGAAAGGACGTATCGTATTCCGTGCTCGCTAAGTGCGTAAACGAGATTTAGTTTTTGGCTAGTGAATAACTAGCTTAAAGCGTTTATTAAATGTAATTGATGGTACTGACTAGCAATTACATTTAATAAACAAAAAACCCAGCTTTTGCTGGGTTTTTTGTTGCCTATAAAAAAGCACAAAAAAGCCCACGCGTATCGCGCAGGTTAGTTTATATACCCATTCGCATAATTTGCGCATTGGTATGATAAGTGAGTACACTTGTTTAAGCGGGTGTTAAATTACTTTCATAGTCAAAGTTAATTTTCTTATCTTTAACTGATACTTTAACAGTACCGCCATCAACCAGTTCACCAAAGAGTATTTCGTTAGCCAATGGTTTTTTAAGCTCATCTTGAATAACACGTGCCATTGGACGTGCACCCATTGCTTTATCGTAGCCTTTATCTGCTAACCACTCTCGGGCCTTAGAGGTCAGCTCAAGGTTAACTGACTTCTTATCTAACTGTGCTTGCAACTCAACTACAAATTTATCGACCACTTGCAAGATAACGTCTTTTTCAAGGTGGTTAAACCAAATAATATTATCTAAGCGGTTTCTAAATTCAGGTGAAAATACCTTGTTAATTTCACTCATTGCATCGTGCGTATGATCTTGCTCGGTAAAGCCAATCGATTTACGTGTGGTTTCTTGCACGCCGGCATTGGTTGTCATAACCACCACCACGTTTCTAAAGTCAGCTTTACGACCGTTGTTATCGGTTAACGTACCGTGATCCATTACTTGCAGTAATATGTTGTAAATATCTGGATGGGCTTTTTCAATTTCATCCAATAATACAACTGCATGCGGGTTTTTAATAACGGCTTCGGTAAGTAAGCCGCCTTGTTCAAAACCAACATACCCCGGAGGCGCACCAATTAAACGGCTTACTGCATGGCGCTCAACGTACTCTGACATATCAAAGCGAATAAACTCAACACCCATACATTTAGCAAGCTGTTTAGTAACCTCGGTTTTACCTACACCCGTTGGCCCCGCAAATAAGAACGAGCCTACAGGCTTATCTTCGTTTGCAAGCCCAGAGCGAGATAAACGAATCGCAGATGTTAACGCGTCGATAGACTGATCTTGCCCAAACACCAACATTTTAAGATTACGATCAAGATTTTTAAGCGTTTCTTTATCGGTCGATGACACACTTTGAGCTGGGATACGTGCCATTTTAGCAATAATCGATTCAATATCTGATACGCCAATGGTTTTTTTGCGCTTAGAGCTTGGCTGCAAACGTTGGTTGGCACCGGCTTCATCTATCACATCAATGGCTTTATCAGGTAAGTGACGCTCATTAATGTATTTAGCGCTTAGCTCAGCAGCTGCTTTTAACGCTTTTTGCGTGTAACGAATACCATGGTGTTCTTCATAACGCTCTTTTAAACCATTTAAAATTTTAGTGGTATCGGCCACACTTGGTTCAAGTACATCAATTTTTTGGAATCGGCGTACTAACGCACGGTCTTTTTCAAAAATATTTTTGTATTCATTGTAAGTGGTTGAGCCCATACAACGTAACTGCCCGCTTGAAAGCAGCGGTTTAAGTAAGTTAGAGGCATCCATAACACCACCTGATGCAGCACCTGCACCAATAATAGTGTGTATTTCATCAATAAATAAAATTGAATTAGGTTTTGCTTGTAACTCTTTTAATAAGCTCTTAAAGCGTTTTTCAAAGTCGCCGCGGTACTTAGTACCGGCAAGCAATGCGCCCATATCAAGCGAGTAAACAACAGCATCGGCAATTACTTCAGGCACTTGTTCATTAACAATGCGGTACGCAAGGCCCTCTGCAATGGCTGTTTTACCTACCCCTGCTTCACCAACAAGTAGTGGGTTATTCTTTTTACGGCGACATAAAACCTGCACGGTGCGCTCTACTTCGCTGTCGCGCCCTACTAATGGGTCAATGTTACCGTCTTTGGCTTGTGCATTTAAATTAGTGGTAAAGCTATCTAACTTACTTGCCTCTTCGTTTTGAACCTCTTGTACTTCTTCATGAATATCGTCAGTGTCATCTCCTAACTCATCATCCGTTTTAGAAATACCATGAGAAATAAAATTCACTATATCTAAGCGAGAAATATCGCTTTTCTTAAGTAAATAAACCGCTTGGCTTTCTTGTTCAGAAAAAATAGCAACGAGCACGTTAACGCCTGTAACCTCGTTTTTACCAGATGATTGAACATGAAAAACCGCACGTTGAAGCACGCGCTGAAAGCCCAGTGTTGGTTGGGTTTCGCGTTCTTCTTCTAAATCGGGAATAACCGGTGTGGTTTCGTCTATGAATTCTAATAGTTCGGTTTTTAAACCAGAAATATCAACACCGCAGGCGTTTAGCGCTTCGCCTGCTGAAGGGTTATCTAAAAGCGCAAGTAAAAGGTGTTCTACCGTCATAAACTCATGGCGGCGTGTACGCGCTTCACGAAATGCGGCATTTAACGTTAGTTCTAAGTCTTTGTTTAGCATTGGCAACCCCTTACTGAGATAATTATTTTATACCACAACAATGAGATGATTGATCACCTAATTGGTATTTATTCCTGCTCACAACTACAAAGCAGTGGATGCTCGTTATCCCGTGCATAACGGTTAACTTGTTCCGCTTTGGTATGGGCTACATCGGCACTAAATACACCGCATATCCCTTTACCTTTTTCGTGAACTTGTAGCATCACATCAGTTGCTCTATCGCTATCCATATTGAAAAACGTCATTAGAACTTCTATTACAAAGTCCATTGGCGTGTAGTCGTCGTTATTTAAAACAACTTTGTATTTTCGCGGTGGCTGCAGCTTTTGCTTTTCACTATCGCGAACTGTGTCGATGACACCTGAATCTTTCATACCACTCATAATTAAATATAGTCTTGTCTTTAGAACTCAAGCAAACTTGAATAAAAAATAAATTAAATGTTAAAAAAATACCACAAAACACTTGACTGACTGGCCAAATAAACTACAGTCAGAAGTAGATTGATTAATCCTTAGTCAGTCTAGCAAATTATACGGTTTAGAATAACTAAATTAGTCAACTTATAGAAGGATGTAGAAGTATGGCTTGTGGTAAAGTCAAATGGTTCAACAACGCCAAAGGTTTTGGTTTCATCGTAGAAGACGGCTGCGAGAATGATATTTTCGCTCATTACTCAACGATTGTAATGGACGGTTATAAGACACTTAAAGCTGGTCAGGATGTAACATTCGAGCTAGAACAAGGCCCTAAGGGCTTGCACGCTAAAAACATTGCGCCTAACGGCGACATTTTAGAGTGATCAAAAATTTGTTCGACTAAAGCGAGCGACCTAATTTAGATCCTCGCTTAATTCCCCACTTACCACTCAACTCTCTTCTTATTACTAAATTGCCCCTGTACACGCTAAATTCAACCCTTTTCCTTGATTTTATTTTATATACCCCAATGTTCTAACAGTTACCTGCTAATTAAGGCTGTTCAAAAGCGCAAGCGCTAGCCCTTTTTAAACAAGCTTGTTACACTCTTGTTGCTAAATTACGCGGTTACATTTTAGCTTATGCTTTTACGCGGCTAAAATACGTGTACTTTGCAACCTATAAAAATCAGTTAGTCAGGTGTGACTATTCTGCCTTTTGGCATATTAAGAGTACCGACACCTAACAAACTGCTTGTTAACGCAACCATGCGCTAATGAGTTTCTTTGCATTGTTGAATACGGCCACTGCGGCCTACTATCTAGGAATGATGATGACATCAAAAATTATCTACACTAAAACGGACGAAGCTCCGGCGCTAGCAACCTACTCGTTGCTACCAATTATCCAAGCCTATACAAATGCGGCAGGTGTTGAAGTTGAAACTCGCGATATCTCATTAGCAGGTCGTGTAATTGCAAACTTCGCTGATTACCTTACTGAAGAGCAACGCATCGGCGATGCGCTTGCAGAGCTTGGCGAACTTGCAAAAACACCAGAAGCAAACATCATCAAATTACCAAACATCAGTGCGTCTGTACCGCAATTACGCGCTGTCATTAAAGAGCTTCAAGAAAAAGGCTACGCACTACCAGAGTACCCTGCTGAGCCTAAAAATGATGAAGAAGCTAAAATTAAAGCAACTTACGACAAAATTAAAGGCAGTGCTGTAAACCCAGTATTGCGTGAAGGTAATTCAGATCGTCGTGCACCAGGTTCTGTTAAAGAATATGCACGCAATAACCCTCATTCAATGGGTGCGTGGAGCAAAGACTCACAATCATACGTTGCAAGCATGAGCGAAGGTGACTTCTTTGGTTCTGAGCAATCTGTAACTGTTGATGCAGCAACTGATGTACGTATTGAGCACGTAGCGAGTAATGGCGATGTGACTGTACTTAAACAAAGCACGCCGCTAATTGCTGGCGAAGTAATTGATGCATCACGCATTAGCGCAGCTAAACTACAAGCGTTTTTAGCAGCAGAAATTGATGCAGCTAAAGAAAAAGGCGTATTATTTTCGCTTCACATGAAAGCGACAATGATGAAAGTATCTGACCCTATTATTTTTGGTCATGCGGTAAAAGTTTTCTACAAAGACGTATTTGCTAAACACGGCGAGCTTTTTGAAGAGCTAGGTGTTGATGTAAATAACGGTTTAGGCGACGTTTATTCTAAAATTCAAACATTAGATGATGCTAAGCGCGAAGAAATTGAAGCAGACATTCAAGCGGTTTACGCTGAGCGTCCTGCTATTGCAATGGTTGATTCTGACCGTGGCATTACTAACTTACACGTTCCAAGCGATGTGATCATTGATGCGTCTATGCCTGCTGCTATTCGTTCAAGCGGTCAAATGTGGAACAACGACGGTAAACTACAAGACACTAGCTTTGTGATCCCAGATCGTAGCTACTCAAGCGTTTACCAAGCTACAATTGATTTTTGTAAAGAAAACGGCGCGTTCGATCCTACCACTATGGGTAGCGTACCAAACGTAGGCCTAATGGCTCAAAAAGCAGAAGAATACGGTTCTCACGATAAAACGTTTGAAGCAAAAGCGGATGGTTCTATTCGTGTTGTTGATGCAAATGGCACAACATTACTTGAGCACACTGTTGAGCAAGGCGATATTTGGAGAATGTGTCAGGTTAAAGACGCACCAATCCAAGATTGGGTTAAGCTTGCTGTAAACCGCGCACGTGCGACGGGCGTACCAGCTATTTTCTGGTTAGATGAAAACCGTGCTCACGATGCAGAGCTTATTAAAAAGGTAAACAAATACTTACCAGATCACGATACTGATGGCCTAGACATTCAAATTTTAGCACCGCTTGAAGCAACTTTATTCTCATTAGCGCGTATTAAAGAAGGTAAAGACACTATCTCTGTAACGGGTAACGTATTACGTGACTACCTAACAGATTTATTCCCAATTTTAGAGCTGGGTACCAGTGCTAAAATGCTTTCTATTGTGCCACTAATGAACGGTGGTGGCTTATTTGAAACTGGCGCAGGTGGTTCAGCACCTAAGCATGTTCAACAGTTCGAAAAAGAAAACCACTTACGTTGGGATTCGTTAGGCGAGTTTTTAGCACTAGCGGCTTCGCTTGAGCACCTAAGCGTGAATACAGGCAACAAAAAAGCACAAGTACTTGCTGACACACTAGATAAAGCAACAGGTACGTTCTTAGCTGAAAACAAGTCGCCTTCACGTAAAGTAAAAGAAATTGATAACCGTGGTTCTCACTTCTTCTTATCTTTATTCTGGGCACAAGAGCTGGCTAAGCAAGACGAAGACAGCGAGCTTAAAGCGCAATTTACACAAATTGCGAGCGATTTAGAAACGCAAAAAGAGCAAATCGTAAGCGAGCTTAACGATGCGCAAGGTCCTTCAATGGATATTGGTGGTTACTTCCAACCAAATGATGATGCAGCGTTTAAAGCAATGCGCCCAAGTGCAACGTTTAACGAAATTTTATCTAAATTAGTATAATTTTAGATTAAATTAAAAAACCGCTTACGTTTAAAGTAAGCGGTTTTTTTGTGTCTTTATTTTATATAAAAAGGCCGCTACTTTAACTTTAAAGTAGCGGCCTTTAATAATTAACCTGAATTTTGGATAATTAAAGCTATATTAATTATTTTGTATATGCACGCGGCATTGTTGAATCTGTAGTGTAACGCTCACGCAGTTTATCTTGGCGCGACTGTGTAGAAACCTCTTCACCGTTAATAATCATTTTACTTACATGGCTACTTAGCTCAAATGGGTCGTTACTCCATATAACCACATCGGCAGCTTTACCTACTTCAAGGCTACCTGCATTTATGCCAAATACGTCGGCTACATTGGATGTAACAGCATTAAGTGCACCTTGCTGGCTCATGCCGTACGAAACTGCATTACCGGCATCAAAACGAAGCTGGTAAATATTATGGCTGGCATCGCCGCCCACAGTTAAAATAACTTTTACCCCAGCTTTTTCAAGCGCGGCTGCGTTATCTAAACTGGCATGTAAAGAGTCAAAGCTTGAAGGTAAGCTATCCATAGCACTCATAATTACTGGTACTTGCGCTTTAGCAATCTGCTCTTTAACAACAACAGCATCTTGTGCACCATTGAGCACTAAATTAATACCAAATTGCTCTTTAACTTTAAGTAGCTCAATAATATCAGCCGCACGAGATACACCCACTACAAGTGGCATATCGCCGCTAAGTACTTTAACCATTACTTTATCTTCAGTATTTGGGGTGCTGTCGTCGTCTTTTTTAGGCTTTTTAGCTGCTTTTGTTTGGTGCTCTTCAAGCTTATTAATTAGCGTTTGCAATGTAAATGCGCGCGAGCCCTTACTGCGCTCACCTAAATAAACCACTAATGCAGCTTGTTTTTGTATGTCGCCTTGTAAATCACCGCTTAAATCAACCACGCTTGCTAAGCCCGAAAAAATACTATCGCCACCATGCGGGGTAATTACATCGCGGGTTACACCGCCTTTACGTGCATACGGGATAAGGCTTGAGTGAGCGTTATAAGCAAGGCTTACATCAAAATCAATGCCTGCTTTTTCTTCGCCTGCATCGCGTGAGCCTGCAACTGCACTTACTTCCACTAAGCCAAGTTGATTAATGCTAGCAATAAAACCTGGGGTTACAATTTGCCCATTTGCATCAATAACTTTATCTGCTTGTACTTGCTGTGGATTAATAGCGGTAATTTTACCGTTATCCATAACAATGCTGGCGTTTTCTAAAACACCTTGCTCGGTTGCCGTATGCAGCGTGGCATTAATAATTGCAAGCGATTGTGCATTAGCTGCACCTGAGGCTAATAGTCCGGCAGCAACCAGAGATAGCGAAAACGAACGTGATAAATTTTTCATTCTGGGCTCCTTATTGTTGGCCTAACATAAAATCACTTTGTGCTTGAAATGCGCTATCGTTTCTATCGTAAACTTTTGCGCCATCAATAAATACTTGTTCAGCTTTTGCGTAAACGCTAAATGGGTTTTGGTTCCAAATAACCACATCGCCTTGCTTACCTGCTTCAAGCGAACCAGTTTTATCTTCAATACCTAATGATTTAGCCGCGTTTGAGGTGATCCACTTAATCGCGTGCTGCTCCGAAATATCAAACCCATTTTCGTTTGCACGGTACATTACTTTACCCGCTTCTTGGTTTAAGCGCTGAATAGTGGTGTCTGAGTCAGAATGCACAATGGCACACGAATTTTTTACCGCATCAACAATAGCTACGTTTTCTTGAACCATGTCGTAGGCTTCCATTTTAAAGCCCCACCAATCTGGCCAAAGTGCAGCACACGAACCATTTTCAGCTAATAAATCTGCAATTTTATAAGCTTCTACACCGTGATGGAACGTACCTGCGTGATAGCCAAATTCTTTTGAAAGGTCGATCATCATCGCCATTTCTTCAGCTTTATAACAGTGATTATGAATTAACACTTCACCTTCAATTACCGCGCGAAGAGTATCGTGCTTAATATCGCGAACTGGTGCTTCTGGGTTTAAACCTGCTTCGTAATCGGCGTCGTACTTATCCCATGCACGTTTGTACTCTTGTGCTTCTGCCCATGCCATACGGTAACCGGCCATGTTACCCATACGGGTGGAAGGCAAAGTACCTTGGCGACCATATACGCGTTTTGGGTTTTCACCACAGGCCATTTTTAAGCCATTAGGCGCATCAGGGAATTTCATTGCTTGCATGGTATGCGCAGGAATGTTTTTAAGTGTTACGCCACGGCCACCAAATAAGTTAGCTGAGCCTGGTAAAATTTGTAGTGAAGTAATACCGCCTTCGCGCGCGCGGTTAAAGCCAGGATCTTGAGGCCATACCGAATGCTCTACCCACACCTCAGCAGTATTTGGGCTGGTCATTTCGTTTCCATCTTGATGAGACTCAACCGATGGGCTTGGGTAAGCACCTAAGTGAGAATGTACGTCAATAATACCTGGGGTAACCCATTTTCCCTGTGCATCAATGGTTGCATCTGCATTGGCCGATAAGTCTTTACCTACTTGTTGTACTTTACCATCAACAAGTAAAACATCGGCGTCATCTAAGCGCTCGCCAGTGCCAGTAAGTACTGTTGCATTGATAATTAATGTGCTTTTACTTGCAAGCGGTGTGTAGGTACTTGGGTATGGGTTTTTATTAATGGTAATTTTTGCATCTTGTGGGCCGTTTTCTTGGCAACCAACAAGGGCAGCAGCTAAACCAACTGCTAACAATGAGGGAGCAAATTTTTGCATGTTGTTAGGTTCTCCTGTTTTTTTGCTACTTTAGCTAAAGCGGCGTAATAAAGCTAAAAAAACAGGTAAAAAAGCGATTAAATGAGTTAAACGGCTGTAATTATTTTTTTATATAATTGTTATACAGTTTTTCAAGTGCGCCTTCGGTAGTAAGCGATGGGTCTTTATTTATAAAGTGTTTTACGGTGCGAGTTACAAAGTCTGAGTTTTGCTTATGCTGCTTAGCAAAATCCTTAATTAATGTATTGCCATCGCTTGCTGCTGTTACTTTATCATGGCGATGACGATACTGGCTAAGTGCCCTATTAAAGTCGCCGTTATAATCCTCTACCAATATTTTATAAAAGTCACTTTTTTGAACTTTAAGTACGTTAATACAGTAATTTAATGCCTCTTTAAAGTCGGTAAAAACGGTGCCTTCAACATCAAACTCTTTGGTTTTTTCGCGTACGGTCACGCGGGCTTCTTCGGTGGAATATGTAAAGCCTGTAAACGCTAAACGCTCAGATGCCTCTTTACCTAATTTCATACCCGCTTGAATGCTGTGCGCAAATTCGTCACTCATTTCGCTTAATTCGTTTTCTTCCCACATGTTATAAACACGCAGCGCCTTAGCGTACTTATTAGAGAGCTTTTTTTTAAGTTTTGTAAAACGCTCATCTATCGTCATTAGCCTTTCATTATGCAATAAGGCATGGCACTCATAACACGCGGCAATAGAGACAAAGTCGGCCTCTTCGCCTAAATCAATAATGCTCTGTAGCATATGTAACGGCGGGCAATGATCGCGCTCTGTGGCTTCGCATCCACAATAAAAACATTGGTTAAAATGCTTGTGCTCGCAGGCATACGCTTGCTGGTAATAGCTGGCTAACGTTTTGCTCACTGGTTCTCCTAAAAATTAAGCGCGTAAATAATGGGGGCGATAATAGCAGGCTGAGAAAATATGTCAGTAGCTATAAAATAATTTTGCCTAAGTGTGTCAAAAAACACATTTATTAGGGCTTAAATTCAGTCACCTAGCTTAAATGTGTATTTTTAAACATACCTGCTTACACCTTGTTGCGTTTGGTTAACAGCTTTTTAGTTTAAATCGCTCAATAATAAAGCTGAACCACAAACAATGAGGACTAATTATGAACACGTTAAAAGCTACTTTATGCACAACAATGGTACTAGGCGCAACTTTACTAATTGCAAAACCAGCATTAGCCACCCAATTTGTCGCGGCCGATTCATCGCCAGGTACACAGGCTTGTATGGCTGTTGCAGCTAATAAATCGTACGTAGTACGTAAAGCGTCACGCGATTTGAATATAAGCAAAGCGGTAATGAGCAAAAAGCTGCACTGTAATAACTTATCAATGGGCGACTTTGTTACTTTGTATAATCTTGATAAAAGCGCAAATTATTTAAATATTGATACCAGTACTCGCACTTCAATTAAGGATTTAGCTAAATCGTACAACCCAGAAAAAGTAATCATCACAGGGCCAAAATAGTATGGCGTTAACACAAAATTAAGCCTGCTTTGTAAGCAGGCTTAGTTATTAAATAATGGCCGCAATTAAGCCAAATAAACCGCCAAACACACCGCCCCATACTACTAGCCAACCTAAATGCTCACGTATCATAGTTTGAATAATGTCTTTAACCATTTTTGGGGTGAGTTCATTTAAACGCTCATCAACTAATTTAAGTACCGTAGCATGTAAGCTTTGTGCGCTATTCCCTTGCGATAACGTATCGTTTACTAGCGCTTTAAAATCGTCTGTTTGGCTAATTTGCGCAAGTGATAGCTGCATTTTTTCAATAAACTTTTCTCGCATTGGCTCTATAGCCGCTGTGCCACCAAACATACCTAACATACTGCCAAACTGAGATTGCTCTATTACTTGAAGTAGGTTGTCGAATGCAGGGTTTAAATCAACCTTAGTAATAATGCCCTCAAAGTCGATATTAGGTTGTGCTTTGCTAAGTAGGTTATTAATTTTTTGCTCAGAGAAAAACTCAGTCAAAATTAAATTACGAATAGCCACTTTAAAACTTTCAAATTTTAGAGCAATAACACCCGAGCCGTATAGTAAAGGTACTTTTTCAAATAACATATGAACAGCCAATAAGTTTGTGACAGCACCAGATAGCGCAAATAACCCCACCGATAACACAATTGCATGGTTAAAAAAGTAGCCTATAACTACACACAAGACAGCAAGCAAATTGGTGATAAAACTTTTGTTCATTGTTACTCCATTAGCATTTTTTATATCGTTAATTTTACAACGATTAGTTTGTTAAATTAATACTTTTTTGCCATAGTTTAAGTATCTGTTTAAAAGGCGAGCAATTGATATGTGGAAAACAGTAAACGAGCACATTAGCCAAGCCATTCATTATGACTTTAAACATACTTACAAACGTCAGCTGCAAAGTACAAATACCGATAAACTCTATCAACTCACCGATGGAAAACACAATTACCTGGTTAAAATTGCCCTTAAAAGCGAACTAGATCGTCTAGAAAGCGAAGCGATAGGACTTAAGCAGCTCACCCAAAATAGTGTTTTTATGGTGCCCGACTGTATTGTAACAGGTGCTAATATTGAATTTTCGTTTATTGTACTTGAATGGTTAGTACTTGATAAACAGCCCCACACGCATTGGCACGATATGGGTAAACAACTGGCTATGCTGCACCAAAAGCACGACCAAGCAATGTTTGGCTTTGATGTAGATAATTACCTAGCCACTACCGTGCAACCAAACCAATGGCATAAAAAATGGGACTTATTTTACGCAGAAGAGCGCATAGGTTGGCAACTGCAACTATTAGCCGAAAAAGGCATTCAGCTTGTAGAGCCTGAGCTATTAATTAATTTGGTAAGAGAGCAATTGCACAGCCATATTGTGGAGCCCTCTTTAGTACATGGCGACTTTTGGCGAGGAAATATGGGCTTTATTAAAAATGTACCGACCTTATTTAACCCCGCATGTTATTACGGAGACCGCGAGGTAGATATTGCAATGAGCGAGCTATTTGCCCCCTTACCTGATGATTTTTATAACGCCTATAACGCGCAATACCCATTAAGCGAAAACTATAAAAAGCGCAAAGCTATATACCAACTTTACCCTATTTTAAATCACGCAAATATATTTGCAGGGCACTACCTTACTCAGGCTAAGCAGCATATTGATGAGCTGCTATCGCTTTAAATAATAACGCCTCATAAGGCGTAAAATAACTGTCATAATCGTTGCTTCAGCACTATATTTAAAAAGGATGTTATTTAGGCTCAATACCTTGTTGTTTAGTTCAGTTTTGAGCCATCAAGTTGTTGCTAGTATAACTGCACAACTTAATTAATGTGTATCAATAAGTTAATTCTTACCTTGGTACTATTGGAGTGATTATGAAAGATTTTTTATCACAACGTATCACGTGCCCACACTGTGGCAACCACATACACCTAGACATTGACGCAAGTATGGGGGATCAAGACTACGTAGAAGAATGCAGTGCCTGTTGTAACCCTATTCATTTAAACATGCACATAGACCATGCTCATAAAAAATTAGAGTTACACATAGACAGCGACGATGAACAAATTTTTTAGCCTTGGTGGCGTAAGTAATTTTCTACCGTGTTAATAATGGTATAAGTTTGCTGATCAACTTCTATATTTAGTTCATCACCCACTTGAGCGTTACCTAAATTTGTAATGGCCAGCGTTTCGGGGATCAGGTGTAACCAAAACCCCTGCTCGTCAATTTCGCCCACGGTTAAACTTGCGCCATTTATTGCTACAAAGCCTTTGTACAAAACATACTTTTGCCATTTAGTAGGTAAGCTTAACTGAATTTTACAGTTATTTTGTTGCTTAACTATTTGCCCGATATGGGCAGTGCAGTGTATGTGCCCCGACACAATATGCCCACCTAATTCAGTACCAAAGGTTACTGAGCGCTCATAATTAACTAAGCTACCTAGTGCAAGCTTGCCTAAATTAGTTAGTAATAGTGTTTCATCAATTACATCAAAATGTACTTGTGCCACTACATCGTGGTTACTTAATTCAACTTTAACCACTGTTAAACAACAGCCATTAATTGCAATGCTCGCGCCTAAATCTAAATGTTTAACGTATTCATCACCTACCGATACAACTAAACGTAAAACCCCTTCTGTGTGCGTGGTAGATACAACAGTAGCTTGAGTTTGAACGATTCCTGTAAACATAAAATCACTTAAAATTATTACAAAGTGCTAGTTTAACGTATCAACTCGTAAAATCATTCACAACAGTGATTTTTATTTGAAACACAATCGATTACAATTGCGCCCTGTTTTATCAAATAGCTGTTTTTATGACCTTTAGTAGCTGGGAAGCCAAACGTTTAATCACCCTTGCCGTACCTGTATTTTTAGCACAAGTAACACTCGTTTTAATGTCAGTGGTCGACACCATTATGGCAGGCCAAGTAAGCCCAACAGATTTGGCTGCGCTGTCGATTGCAACCGGTATATGGAACCCGTTATTACTGGCACTGCAAGGTATTTTGCTCGCGTTAACCGGTATTATTGCCCAATTTGCGGGCGCTAATGATAAAAAAGGCATTAGCCATTATTTTCAGCAAGCTCTGTATTTAACCGCTATCTTAAGCGCAATTGGTTTTGGTATAGCCAACCTAGCCGATATAGTGATTTTAAAACTCGATACAACCCCCGCTATCGCAAGCCTCGCGTACGACTATATCCATTTTGTGAAATGGGGAGCCTTTGGCTTTTTAATTTTTACCGTTTATCGAAATATGACCGAAGGCATGGGGATGACAAAACCCGCTTTTTATATCAGTTTACTGGGCCTTGGCGTTAATATTCCGGCTAACTATATTTTTATAAATGGTTTATTTGGCTTACCAGCCTACGGCGGCGCTGGTTGTGGCATTGCTACGGCATTGGTACTAACTGTAATGGCTGTTGCACAAGTAACGTATTGCCAGTTTAGTAAAAAAATCGATGCAAAAGCCCTGCTGGCAAATTTTGAAAAGCCCAATATTAAAACCATTGGAATTATTACTAAATTAGGTATACCTATTTCGTTGGCCACCTTTTTTGAAATTACGCTATTTGCGTGTATACCTTTATTTATTGCACACTTAGGTGCTGTTGCTGTGTCGGGTCATCAAATTGCGGGAAGCGTGACCGCGTTATTATTTATGATGCCACTGAGCTTATCTATCGCCATTAGTATTCGTATTGGAAATTTATTTGGTCAAAACCATTTAAGCCAATTAAAAACTGCTATATCAACCAGCTACATTTTAGCCATTGCTATTGCGTTATTTTTAGCTTTTATAACCTTTATTGGCCGCGATTTAATAAGCCAACTTTACACCGACAGCCCAGCCGTTATTGCATTAGCGACCTCAATTATGATTTTGGCATGTATTTATCAAATACCTGATGCACTTCAAGTCGCTGCGAACGGCATTTTAAGAGGTTTAAAACACACACAGCCTATATCGTATATAACGTTTATATCTTACTGGTTAATCGGTTTTGCTTTAGGCTACGTATTGGGAAGAACAGATTTAATTGTGCCCGCCATGGGGCCGCACGGTTTTTGGATAGGTATTATTTTTGGTTTAACCGTAGCTGCTGTATGGCTTATGTTCACCGTTAATAAGCGATTAAAGCAGGCGCCATTTGTATAAAAAAGCACTTACATTAATACCAAGCAAAACATGGTTAAGTTGTTTATTAGCTGTGTGTTGCGCCGTGCTTGCTGGGTGTTCAAAAGCGCCCAGCAACACTTATCACACATACATAGCACGCTTAAGTAATCCCCTTGAAACCCAAGCCCCAAGTTTAAGTAAACCTGTAGCAATTAGCCTGCTTTTACCCACTAACACGCTTTTAAACACCACCACCATAAGCTTGATTGAACTTGCAAGCTTAAGCCATTGTAAGCTCAGCTTACTTATTAGTGAGCACAACAATCAGCTAGGTAAAACAGCCGGACATGCCGGTGTTTTAAAGTATCAAATAGAGTTTGTGCAAAATGCACAGCAGTGCTTAAGCACGCTTAAGCCTGACTCAGCAATTTATAAAACCTTGTTAAAAGCAAAAACACATAAAGAGCAAACACTAAACCACTACTTTAATTTAATGTTGTATAACGAATTTGAGCTAAAAAACACGTGGCAAGCTACCAGCGCAGAGCTTTCTGCTTCCCCGGCAGGGTTTAGCGACACGGTAGCGGCCATGCAGCAGCTTGCACTCATAAAACAACACATACTCAATAAACATTACTTAAAAATTAACTCCGCAGACATTTTTAACGCGTTAGAGCAGCTTAATAAGTACCGTTTTAACCAATTACTCATTTATTCTGCACGGCTGCAAATAGCGTTTAATAATTTAGCCACGCAATTTATTGAATCAAAATCCATTGATGAAATATGCCCAGCAGGAAAAAATAAAAAAGTAGCCACTATCGTCAATAACGTGTTTCAAAAGTATTTCCTTAAAGAAATACAGCCTTATCAGGCTAATTTAGCAGGCTACCTTGAAACACTTTTACCTTTGTATAACCAACTGTGGTTTAACCAAGCCATAACAAATAAGCAAATAAATACTTTGATAGCGCTTGATTCACAAAACAATCTACTAAACCAGCTTAAAGGCTCAGCCAAAAAACACGTTACCTGGTGGCAAAACTTTTACAAAACGTGTGAAATCAGCCCAATATGAATAAAAAAACGGCAAATAAACGTAAAAGCAACAAACTTGCTTGATTCACCACTCACCACGCTATATATTAGCGGCCGCTGATAATTAAATTTATCGCATCTTAATTAGGTAATACGACCGTAGCTCAGTTGGTTAGAGCGCTACCTTGACATGGTAGAGGTCGGTGGTTCGAATCCACTCGGTCGTACCAAATTTATTCTCCCCTTTGAATAAATATAATTAAGTTACTATTTGTACGACTGTAGCTCAGTTGGTTAGAGCGCTACCTTGACATGGTAGAGGTCGGTGGTTCGAATCCACTCAGTCGTACCAAAACTATTCTCCCCTCTTAATAAATATAATTAAGATACTATATGTACGACTGTAGCTCAGTTGGTTAGAGCGCTACCTACTCTCTATGCCCACGCCGAAATCGGTGGTTCGAATCCACCCAGTCGTACCAAATTTATTCTGACTTCTTTGAATAAATTATATTTAAGAATCCCTATTTGTACGACTGTAACTCAGTTGGTTAGCGCGCTACCCAACTTAAATCCTAACTAATACTGCAAACACCCGCGGTGTTTATAAATTCGTTTAAACAAAAACGCCCTCGTATTACTTATTTATTAATGCAGTTCGATATTTAAAGCCAAATTAAGCCATTACTTAAAGGCGATAATTTTGTTTGATTTATATACTATTTGTTTACAATTTGATTATAATCGCTTAGTGGGTTTTTAAAGTGAGTTTAGGTATGGTGCGGGTTGGTATATTAACAGTATTCTTTTTCTGTGCTTTGTTTAGCCCGCTAACATATGCTTATACACTTAATAACAACATTACCCTAGAGGATGATAACCTGTGGCGCCCTGTCACAGCATTCAATGCGCCTCCTTCTGCACAGCAAGTAATTACATCTTATAAAAACGCTAGTGAAACGAGTAACCTGCTCGGTAAAAGTGGCGCTGTAGTAACAAAAATTGCGCTAAATAACCCCACCACTGGAGATTGGTATGTGCTGCCGCAAGCCAACTTTATCGACGTTGGTTTAGCCTATTGGCAAACCGAACAGGGAGATATAGTTAAGCTTGCTGATTTTTCGCAGTCTCACGTTAATCAACCGGCTATTTTAATGCATGGACAAGCATTTAAACTGCCCTTCTATGCGCCAAGCAGTGGCTATTTATGGATATATTTAGAAGCCAAACACTATCCAACGCCGGTTGATTTAAGTATTTTAAGCGAAGGTGCATTTTTGCATCATCAGTTTTATATAAACTCATTACGCCTTATTGCTATTTCTATCATGCTTACTTTAGCAATGATGGCCTTTGTAATGTTTTTAAGAGTAAAGCAAAAAGTGGCCTTGTTTTGTGCTGGGTATGTCGGTTTGCACGGTCTTGGCTGGGCGTTTGCTTCGGGCGCTGTAAATACAATTTATGCCAGCCCCTCTTTTAATAAACATTACTTAGGTATTTATTTATTTGCCTTTGCTGTAAGTTGCGCAGCAGCATTTACCTACTACCTGTTTAACTTCGATAAAGAAAAAGCCAATAAGCTTGGGAGTGCTTTAAAATACTTTACCGTTAGCGCATTTGTATGCGGTATCTGCAGCCTATTTATGCCCTTTTATTTAGTGTTTTATATCGCGCACTTTTTAGCAGCTGTATGGGTTATGCTTAGCTTAACCACCGGGTTTGCTATGCTTAGCCTGAACGATTTTAGAGCCAAGTATTTTTTATTTGGAAATATGCTCTATAGCCTGTCATTAGTAGTATACGTTGCGTTTCATTTTGATTTAATAAATGCGACCTCATCAGAAATACTTGTACTGTTAGCCTTAGCAATAGATTGTGTGTGTATTGTGCTGTCTTTGTCTGAGTGGCTAAAGTTAAAACAGCACGAATTTAGTACCTTGTTACATGAATCTCGCTTTGACCCTCTAACCCAAGTTGGCAACCGACTACTATTAAATGATGAGCTGATTAAACTTGCACATAGTGCTTACATCATTGTGTTTATAGATTGTGATGGAATAAAAAAAATAAACGATGCGCTTGGGCACGCCAAAGGTGATGCGTTTTTAATTAATGCAGCAAAATTAATGACACAGCATCTAGCGCAAGACGGCACCGTATTTAGAACCGGGGGCGATGAATTTATTTTGTTATGTAAAGTCAAAAACAAATCACACCTCCCCCAGCTAAAAACCACGCTCAGCCAAAAGCTCACCGCATTACATAACACTATACAGCGTCAATGGCCGCAATCAGGTATTAGTTATGGCATAGCATCTAGCGATGAGTGCCAAAGCCATACCGAGTGTTTAACCTTAGCGGATCAGCGCATGTATAACTTAAAATCAGCCCATAAACTCAAAGTATGCTGAGTTAATAGTGTTCGCTTTTGGGTTTGTTACTTACCATAGTGTATTTAGATCATTAACCGTGTTAAGTACACTCGTGTATCCACCAGTAACTACGTACCACTGTGTTGGATTTAAATAATAAACATGATTTTTTTGCCAAGCGTTGGAATTTTTTATATAAGGTGAACTAGATAATGCTTGCTTAATATTACTTTGTCCTGCGGTTGCTAGCCCTCTGTCGAGTATAAATAACCAATCAGGTTTTTTTTCTATGTATGCTTTTGTAAGGGTTGCAGCATGTTTGGCTTTTTGTGCTTTAGTTTGCTTTTTATTTGCTTTGCTATCGGTTTGTTTATTAATTTTACCAACGCTTGGAATACCTAATAGGTCATACACCATACCAAACCTATCGCCAGGTAAATGTGCAATAAACACATCTTTTACGGTAAATAAAACTAGCCCTGCACCTTTATTTTTTGCTTTAGCCTGCAAAGTTAGGATTTTACTGTTTAGCTTTTCCCACAGTGACTTTGCTTGTTGTTTTTTATCAAAAATACTGCCCAGTAATAAAACATTTCTTTTAACGCTAGGCACAAAGGTATCGGCATTAACGGTTAAATCAATAGTTGGCGCAATACCCGATAATTTATCAAGGGCCTTACTGCTTCGGCCACCCACAATAATAAGGTCAGGTTTTATATCTTTGAGCTTTGCATAGTCGGGTTTAAATAAACTACCCGCTATTGCTTTATCACAGGTGTTATAACCTGCCAAATAATCCGGGAACACGCCCTTAGCTACAGCGGTTACTTCAACATCAAGCGCTGTTAAGGTATCGAGTACACCTAAATCAAAAACAACCACTTTTTTAGGTTTTTGTTTTATAACAACAGGCTTCTTTCCTGCATGCTCTATTGTTAAAGGGTAGTTGGCAAAACTTGCCACTGAATAAAATCCGAACACTAAAATTATAAGTATATTTAAAAATTGACCGTACATTATTACTATTTCCTTTTGTGTAAGTATAGGTAATTGGTAAGCCATGCTATCACGCACACCCGAAAATGATAATGAGTCGCATTTGCTTGATTTGGTATAAAAGCGGTTTTTTGCGTTGCAGTTTCTAAAACACTAAGACATTTCTTCGCGTTTATGAGGGTCTGTTGATATTTGCGGACTAAAATTTGTTTAAACTAGGGGCTATTTAATCACGGCGCGATTTTTGTAACATGATGGATTAAGCAAAAGCCACGTTACAAAGAGTAAATAGTCCCCAGGGAGACCCTTTAGGCAGCGCCTGTTGGGTGTTAATGCGACGTTAGCGTCTATCTATAGGGAATAACGAGATAAGCTCGGCTTTGCCTAAATACCAAACAGACAGATGAGAAGTTAACTTAAAAGCTCAACATACTCTGATTACTATTACATACTTTGGCATATTTCAGTATTCCAGGCTTTAGGTAAATTACCTTTAATATGATCTATAAAGGCGCGTTGCTTTTTCGCTAATTTACCAAATGGGTAACATAGCCGAATAGGCAGTGGATCCGCTACCCAGTCGTTTAAACAACGCTCAAAACACCCAGGATGAGCATTTAGCCGCATGCTGGCTTGCCACAACGGTAATAAACCCAGCCCATGCCCGTGGCTTATTGCATCCCCCTGTAACACTAGCTGATCAGACTGAATACGTGACGAAGGAACTGGCACACTTAATGTCGTCCCACGCTGATCAGTCATCACTAGCTGCTCGCTTTTATTCCCAAGTAATTGAAGCCATTGTGTGTTTATCAAATCTTCCGGTGATTGTGGGTAGCCGTTACGGCTAAAATACTTTTTACTACCAAATACTCCTTGCCATAACATGCAGAGTTTTTCTTGGCGTTGGCTGGTCTCTGGGAGAGAGCCCATACAAAGTAAAATATGATCTCGCCACTGATTTGAATTTGCCTTTATATCTGTTTTTAAAGTCACGCTCACATCAGGAAAGCGCGTTAAAAACTGAGCAACCAAATCGCCAAGCCAACCTCTTAATAAACCATTATCAACATACACAACCACCTCACCTTGTATCTTTTCATCAAGTGTAGCTAGTTCATGTTTGGCCTCATTAGCAATGCGAAGTATTTGCTCGCAATAACTATAAAAACGCAGCCCTGCCTCCGTAGGGACTAAGCTTTTAGGCATTCTTTTTAATAAAGTATAACCTGTATCTTGCTCTAAATTTTTTAGGTGTCGGCTAAGAGTAGATTTAGATAACTGAAGCGTTTTTGCAGAACTTGATAAACTGCCCGAACTGACAACAGACACAAAACTATGTAATTCTTTAAACTGTAACACTATAACCTCCTGCAACGTTTGAAATACAAAACAGGCTTACACCTTCAGTTAAACCTGTTTGTCATAAACAAACGAGTGCAATGTGTTGCGGCTTTTGCAACACATTGTTCCATTCAATTCCCTTTACATGATAACAATAAGAATTATCATTTGCACTTTATAAATAAAGGTCTACACGTAAAGGAGAACATTTTAATGTGCAACCGCTCATTGTTTAAGCAAGCACCATTGACCTGTAAAAAGTTACCTTTGGCTATTTTTATCCCTTTAGCCATGGGAGCTTCGGCCACAGAAAATAACAACGAAATGGAAACAATGGTTGTAACAGCAACCGGTTACCAACAAAAAATTATAGACGCCCCTGCTTCTATCTCTGTCATATTACAAGAAGAGTTACGTAAACAGTCTTATACCACTGTGGTGGATGCTGTTCGCGATATACCCGGCGTATACGTCAGTGGTGGCGGTAATATGCAAGATATTAGTATTCGCGGTATGGATGATCAGTACACCCTATACCTTGTTGATGGCCGCCCTATTTCAGCGGGACGCTCTGTTAATACCAACGGTGCCGATGGAGGCAAACAAATTGGTATACCGCCGCTTGCAATGATTGAGCGTGTAGAAGTTATTCGCGGCCCTATGTCATCGCTTTATGGCTCAGAGGCAATGGGGGGTGTAATTAATATTATTACCCGTGCAGCCCCTCAACACTGGTCAGGCAGTTTGGCGGCCAGTTATACCTCATCGATGAATGATGTAAGTAATGATGAGTACAATAGTGACTTTTATCTGGGCGGCGCTTTAATAAAAGACGTATTAGGCGTTGAGCTTACAGGGTCTTTACAGCATACCGATGAAAGTGGTTATTCAGGCGGTGGCGACTCTGCTGCAAGCCGCCCTGATTCGGATACAACGCAATTAGGTGTAAAATTTAATTGGGCTGTAAATGCTAAAAACCGAATGAGCATAGCTTACAATACATCAAACATTGATTTTAAGCATACGCCAGGTGAGTCTATTGCGGCTGATGCCGAAGGGTCTCAATACGAATATGAGAAGCAAATGTATGTGGTTACTCATAATGGTAATTATGGCAAGCTAACTACAAATACGTATCTTCAACAAGACTTATCGGAACGTGTTCAAAATGAAGATAAAAAAGAAGAAGTGATCACGCTAAATAGTTCGGCAACTTACGCAGGCGATAAGCACATTTATACTGTTGGCGCACGCTATAAAACAGAAGAGCTCGTTGATGAAACCAACGGTTTACTTGATGCTAATGTTGCTATTGCAAGTGACACGGTAGATCGGTGGATTGGTGCTTTATTCACAGAGGTTGAGTGGAACTTTATTGACGACTTAGCCATAACAACCGGCTTAAGATACGATAACGATGAGCAATTTGGCTCGCATTGGTCACCCCGCCTGTATGCCAACTGGCATACCACTAATAATTTTACTATTAAGGGGGGTGTTTCTACAGGGTATACGCAACCTTCACTCTCTCAAGCCACAGCTGGCTTTGGACGCGGTACTGGTGGCGGCGGGTCGCCTAATTTATCTGCAGATGGGACATCGATTTCACGTGCCTTGATCATAGGTAATCCTGATCTAGAGCCTGAAACCAGCGTAAACTACGAAGTAGGTTTTATTTATAACGACCCCAAAGTAGGTCTATCCACTAGCTTAACGCTTTATCAGACAAACTTTGATGATAAAATTGCAGAAGATAGATACTGTGTTAGCGCAAATATTGATAGGAATGACTTTGAAAACTACCAATGTGAATTCAGTGGCAATACCTATCAGTTTTTAAGTACGCAAAAAAATATCTCAAAAGCGCAGATGCAAGGGTTAGAAGCAACGATAAGCTACCGTATTAACCAAAGTTTACGTGTTAAAGGCGACTATTCTTACACTGATTCTGAGCAAAAAACCGGTGACTTTGCAGGCGAACCTTTAAATAAAATACCAAAGAGCATGGCTAACATTAGCTTAAATTGGGATGCCAGCGATACTGTAAATTTATGGAGCCGTGTAAATTATCGTAGCGAAACAACCGACTACTTAAGTCGTACCAGCCTAAGTGATGGTACACCCGGTTACACCATGATGGATATAGGTGCACGTTATTGGATTACTGATGACTTAAAACTCATGGCTGGCTTATATAACGTAACAGACCGTGTAGTTACCAACGAGACTTATGGCGTTGTATTAGATGGTAGAAGGCTTACTCTAAGCTTTAACTATGACTTTTAATACACTCTAATTTAATAGGGGCGTTTAACACGCTCCTATCTTCCCTATTTTGCCAATTTATTTAAATAACCTTACAAATCCCTATCCACGTTTATTCATTATAAAACTTGCCAGTAATGACTTTGATAACCTACCGCCCCTTATGCAGCATTTAATTAAATTACATGAAATTTATTAAACGGCTAAACAGTACAAAAAAAATAAGAACAAAGTTATAATGGCGCTAATTTGTCAGGCGAATAAAGCTATAAATAACACGATTAAATTACACCAATAGGAGTTGTACATGGAACATATTATTTCGGGCGTGGCTAAGTTTCAAAAAGAAGTTTACCCATCAAAAAAAGCAGCGTTTCAAAAACTAGCCAATGGTCAAAATCCAGAAGTGTTATTTATCACCTGTGCCGACTCGCGTATCGATCCTAACTTAGTGACTCAAACTGAACCCGGTGAATTATTTATTTGTCGTAACGCGGGCAATATTATCCCGCCACATAGTAATCAAACCGGCGGTATGACAGCCTCAATTGAATTTGCGGTGGCTGCACTGGGCGTATCGCACATTATCATCTGTGGGCACTCGGATTGTGGCGCAATGAAAGGCGCTATAAATACTGAAGGTTTATCAAGCTTACCGCACGTTAAAGAGTGGCTTGGCCACAGCCGCGTAGCAACTGAAGTTGTAAAAGAAAAATGCGGTTGCGCAGAGCTAAACAATAACGACCACCTAGGCTTAGTAATTGAAGAAAACGTAGTACAACAACTACAGCATATAAAAACACACCCTGCTGTGGCTGCAAAAATTGCAACTGGTCAAGTTAAGCTACACGGCTGGGTATATGATATAGAATCTGCAGAAATTAAAACCTACGATGAAGCAACGGGCAGCTTTAAACCTGTTGAAGATACCGATGTAGAAACCCTGGCAAAACAAAGTAAGTAAAGCCGCTTTACAGTATTAATGCGCTCACTGTTATTTTTATCTCAAAATAACAAAGCGCATTTTTTATTTATAGCCTAAACGCCTACCCCTCGTTATTAGTTAACGGCACAAAATGCACTTTTGTTGACTAAACAGCACATTGTAGCCTCATTTTGTGCACTCCCATAGTGCTAGTACCGCACCAAAACAACTCAAATATGTGTAAGTAAAACAATTTAAAAGTAATGTAGCTATTAAAAAACAGATACTTATAAAAATGGCCGCGTTTTTGCTTATATTATAACCATACCGTTCGTTATTAAAACGACACACATTTAGGTTGTTATGACCACAGGCAAAGAAGCCCGCTCGCAGTTGCATTAATTTGTATCTGTGGCGGGCTTTTTTGTTTTTAAATTAAACCGTCATTGAGGGGATACCAATGCAAACACCAACAAAAATACTCATTATTGGTAATGGGATGGTTGGGCACCATTTTGTAGAGCAAATGCGCCAAAGCGACGCTAACGCGCACATTACCGTACTGTGTGGAGAAGCAAATTTAGCTTATGACCGTGTTTACTTATCCAGCGTGTTTGATGGTAAAACAGCCGCCGATTTAGCCCTAACCACCTTTGATAATTATCATCAGTTAAATATAAATGTGCATACTAACCAGTGGGTTAATGAAATAGATAAAACAAACAAGGTAGTTAGCACTCAAACTGGTGATACGTTTAGTTACGATAAACTTATTTTAGCAACAGGCTCGTACCCGTTTGTGCCGCCAATTAAAGGGAATGACCAACCCCATTGCTTGGTTTACCGTACCCTAGAAGATTTAGAGCAAATAAAAGCTAGCGCTGCACAAAGTAAAAGTGGCGTAGTGATAGGTGGCGGCTTGTTAGGGCTTGAAGCAGCCAATGCAATTAAGCAACTTGGGCTTGATACTCATGTAGTTGAGTTTGCACCCCAACTTATGGCGGTACAACTTGATGA
The DNA here is from genome assembly GCF_028598715.1 of Pseudoalteromonas sp. GABNS16E. NCBI lineage: Bacteria > Pseudomonadati > Pseudomonadota > Gammaproteobacteria > Alteromonadales > Pseudoalteromonadaceae > Pseudoalteromonas > Pseudoalteromonas sp. GABNS16E. The sequence goes on along the minus strand of NZ_JAQREZ010000002.1, from coordinate 34,627 downwards.
ACAAGGTGGCACGCTGTTAAAAAACAAAATTGAAAAATTGGGCGTAAGCGTGCATACCGCTAAAGCCACCAGCGAAATAGTAAAAGGCGAAACGAGCCGTTACAGATTAAATTTTTCAGATGACACGTTTTTAGAAACCGACTTAATTTTGTTCTCGGCCGGTATTCGCCCATACGATGAGCTTGGCAAAGTGGCCGAACTTGAATTAGGGCAACGTGGCGGCATTGTAATTAATAACCAATGCCAGACATCAAACCCAGATATATATGCTATTGGCGAATGTGCCTTGTGGGACAAAAAGCTTTTTGGCCTAGTCGCCCCAGGATATAATATGGCTCGCGTGGTTGCAAGCCAACTTACAGGCGGCGAACTTGAGTTTTTAGGCGCCGATATGAGCACAAAATTAAAACTACTCGGGGTAGAGGTAGGCTCAATTGGCGATGCCCACGCTAAAACCCCCGATTGCAAAGAGTTAATTTATCAAGATCCTATTCGTGATTGTTATAAAAAAATTATTTTAAATGAGGCAGGCAACAAGTTATTAGGCGCAGTGCTTGTTGGCGATACTAGCGATTACGACACACTGTTGCAGTACATGTTAAACGACATGGAATTACCCGCACACCCTGAGTGCCTCATTTTACCTGATAGCGAAGGAGCACCTGTTTTAGCGGGAAATGCCCTGCCCGATACCGCCACTATTTGTTCGTGCCACAATGTAAGCAAGGGCGACATTGTGGGTGCAATTGATGGCGGCTCATGCGATTTATCTGCAGTTAAAGCTTGTACCAAAGCCGCCAGCGGCTGTGGTGGTTGTGCCGCATTATTAAAATCGGTAGTCGACAGTGAACTTGAAAGCCGTGGGGTTGAAGTTAACAACCATGTATGTGAACACTTTGCTTTTTCGCGCCAAGAGTTACTGCATTTAGTAAAAGTAGAAAGCATTAAAACTTTTGATGATTTGCTCGCTAAACATGGCAGCGGTCATCACGGCTGCGAAATATGCAAACCTGCCGTGGCCTCTATTTTAGCTTCAACGTGGAATGAGTTTATTTTAGAACCCGCTCATGTTGGCCTGCAAGACACCAACGACACTTACCTTGCAAATATGCAAAAAGATGGCTCTTACTCTGTCGTTCCCCGTATAGCGGGTGGCGAAATTACCCCCGACAAACTTATTGTTATTGGCCAAGTTGCCAAAGACTTTAACCTGTACTGTAAAGTAACCGGTGGGCAGCGTATCGACTTATTTGGCGCACGCCTTGAAGAGCTCCCTATTATTTGGGAAAGACTTATTGCAGCCGGTTTTGAAACCGGTCACGCTTATGGTAAATCGCTCAGAACCGTTAAATCGTGTGTTGGCAGTACGTGGTGTCGCTATGGCGTACAAGACAGTGTTGGCCACGCGATTGCAATTGAAAACCGCTACAAAGGTTTACGCGCCCCGCATAAATTTAAAATGGCCGTATCGGGTTGTACTCGCGAATGCGCTGAGGCACAAAGCAAAGATATAGGCGTAATAGCAACCGAAAATGGCTGGAACTTATACGTATGTGGAAATGGCGGTATGCGCCCGCGCCATGCTGATTTATTTGCTACCGATTTAGATACCGAAACACTCATTAAATACATTGACCGCGTGATCATGTTTTACATTAAAACCGCCGATAAACTGCAGCGCACCTCAGTGTGGATGGAAAATTTAGAAGGCGGGTTAGATTATTTAAAAAGCGTAGTAATAGACGACAGCCTAGGTATTTGCCATGAGCTTGAAACGCAAATGGCGCTTATAACTAAAACTTATGCCTGCGAATGGAAAAAAGCAGTTGAAAGTCCAGAGGCCTCAAAACGGTTCCGCCAATTTATTAATAGCCCAGATGCCGATAGCAATATTTTATTTGTACAAGAGCGCAACCAAATTCGCCCCGCAACAGAGTCTGAAAAACGTAACCAGCAAAATTCGACAAACCGTATCCCCGTAATGGAAATTGAGCAGGAGCAAGCTGATGTATTGGCATAAAATTGGAACAACCGACGACCTAGTTGCTAATAGTGGCGTATGCGCATTAGTAAACAACCAGCAAGTGGCCATATTTTATGTTCCACAAAATAGTGAGCCTGTGTTAGCCATTAGCAACTACGACCCGATAGGCAAAGCCAATGTACTATCGCGCGGCATTATTGGCTCTATTGATGGAAAATTAGTAGTGGCCTCCCCTTTGTATAAGCAACATTTTTGTTTAAATACCGGCGAGTGCCTAGAAGCAGAGGCAATACAGCTCCCCGTATTTGAAGCCAAAATAGACAATAGCAATGTCTTTGTTAGCGCTGAGCCAAAAGCCATTACAGCATTAGCATAAGGAGCAATAAAATGAGTGTTCTTTCATATTTTTCGGGTATTGACAGCCCATGGCTAAACAAGTTTATTAATAAACAAACTCAAGATGCAAAGCACAAAGCTAAACATCAAAAAAACGGCCACGTGTATTTAATAGGGGCAGGCCCGGGCGATGCTGAGCTTATAACTGTAAAAGCGCAGCGCCTGATTGCAGCAGCCGACGTGGTATTGTACGACAGCCTAGTTAGTGAAGCGCTTTTAAATACACTGCCTAAACATGCGCAGCGAGTGTATGTAGGTAAACGCGCAGGCAAGCACTCTATGCCACAAGCTGCCATTAGTGCCTTATTAGTAAAATACGCACAACAAGGGTTTAAAGTTGTTCGTTTAAAAGGTGGCGATCCGAGTATTTTTGCGCGCATTAATGAAGAAGCCAACGCCCTATCAGAGCACAATATTAATTTTGCCATTGTCCCGGGCGTTACTACCGCGTGTGCAGCCTCGGCTTATACTGGTATACCGCTTACTGCTCGCGATGTGGCTCGAAGTGTTACATTTTTAACGGCGCAATTTGCCGATCCTAATAAACTCCCTAATTGGCACAACTACACCTATGTACAAGGCTCTAATAACCCCACGCTAGTCGTCTATATGGGATTAGGACGATTAAACGCATTAAGTACTGGTTTGCAATCGGTTGGCTGGCCTAAAACAACCCCTATCGCATTGATAGAAAATGCCACCACCAACCAGCAAAAAATAATAACCAGCACGCTTGAGAAAATTACTAGCGAGAGTGCGGTGCACACATTAACGGGCCCTACGCTAATTATGGTTGGCGAGGTAATAAATCATCAAATGGCTATCAGCCCAGCGTTGCTGCAATGTAGCAACGCATAAATTCCCCCTCTGGTGTTTGCTCTGTGCAGTTTACAGAGTAAACACTTTTTTCCCCTCGTTCATGAAGGGCGCAATCGAGTGCAAAAACAACTATTTTTGCACCAAAAAGGTTTATTCCTGTAATAAGGACAGATAAGTTAAAATGGGAACAAATAACAAGTATGGCTTTAAGCGGCTGTTTTAATTTAATTTTAAATTCAATCGAGAATTTTTTAAATGATTGGAACGGTGGTTGCACTTTATATACAAAAAAGTGTGGAACAAGTCCTATGTTATCGAGCAATCCTCTCATAAAACAGTTTTTATTAGCAGCAAAATACCAAGAAATTCATGCCTTAAAACAGCTTCAAAAAAGCTGTGCATCGCTTACTAAACTGGGCGACTTTATACATCAGTTACAAAAAGAGCGCGGAATGAGCAATATTTATTTAGCCTCTAACCGCAAACGTTTTGCTTCGCAGTTAAAACAACAAATTAGCTTAACAGAGCAAACACAAACGCAGTTTTACCACTCAATTAAAACGACCTTTATTACCGATAACGCCGACACGGGCCACACCCGTTTGTACAATTTAATTACCCATAGTTTGCAATCGTTAGAGGCGCTGCCAGAGCTGCGACAACAAATAGCAAATCAAAAAATTACCCCTGTGCATGCAACTCAATCGTATACGCAGCTTATTTCGTGTTTGCTAAATATAATTTTAGAAGCCGCCGATGGCGCCAGCGACCCGCGCGTTACACGATTGTTAGTGGCATATTTTAATTTTATGCAAGGTAAAGAATACGCCGGACAAGAACGTGCCTGTGGCGCGCAAGCGTTTGCGTCAAGTAAGTTTACCGTGGAGCAAAAACAACAGCTTGCTCATTTTGTTCAACAACAGCACCACAGCTTTACGTTTTTTAACGAATACGCCGACGAACACGTATTAAAATGCTATCGCTCGTTAACTGATCACCCCGTAAATAAGCAGGTGGATCAGCTACGCGGGCTTTTACAAAATCTAGATGACGAAAATGCGCAGCCGCTTTCTCAGCTTAGTGAGGTGTGGTACGAGGTAACAACAACGCGTATCGATATTATGCACAAAATTGAGCAAAACCTCAGCGACTACCTTATTGACTCTGCAGCAATGCAAATTGCTCAGGCGCAGCGCACTTTAAATTCAAATAAACAGGTTATAAGCAGCCTTGAAGAACAATACATGCCAATGACCGACGGCCAACTCGCGTTTAAACAAAATACCCCCCAAAATACCGCTGCTAATAAACTCAATAGTAATAAAAGCATGTACGACCTAATCATGGAGCAAAGCCAACATATTAAGCAAATAAACCAGGCTTTAGTTGATGCTAAACGGGTAATAACAGAGCAAAAAATAATACATCAGGCAAAGTATATTTTAATAGAGCAGCTAAGCCTTAGCGAAGAGCAAGCTCATAAAAAGTTGCAAAAGCAAGCAATGGACTCGCACTGCTCGCTTTATAATATTGCGCAAAAAATTGTAGAGCTAAGCGATTAAAATCTGGCGTGTGGTTAGCGCACAAACCCCCTTAAAGTAAGGGTTTTAAAAAGCGGTTTTTACGAGGTAAGTAATAATCGTCGTAATCAAGCGACACAATAATACGCTCTGCTTTGCCAAGTAGTTCGCTGCGGGGGATTAGACCAATAACACGCGAGTCAGCACTGTGGTCGCGGTTATCACCCATTGCTAAATAATAATCTTCAGGAATAGTTATTTTATTAAAACCCGATAGCTGTGAAGGCGTATGCGCAACACGAATCGTGTGTTTGTGGCCATTTAAATCTTCTATTTTATCTAAAGAATCAATATTGCTTTGCAAGTTATTGTATTTAAGTTTAACGCCATTAATTTCTAGCTCGTTGTTATAAAGCGCTACCGTATCGCCTGGCACACCAATTACGCGTTTAATTAACCGGTTATCAGCAGCTTGTGAGTCAAATACAATAATATCGCCTGTTTGTGGGTCGGCTAATTTAACTAAAGGAATATGCGTAAAAGGGATGCGTATATCATAAGCCATTTTATCGGTTAAGATTCTGTCGCCTTCTAATATGGTGGGTTTCATCGAGCCTGTCGGTACTTCATACCAATCGGCAACTGCGCTTCTAAACACGCTCATCAGCGCAATAAATAAAATTAACGAACGGTTATTTTTCCAAAATTTATAAAGTGGCTTCATACCTAGTCCCTACCTATCATAAGTAATAGTATGACTAGCTTAATACCAAGCAGTTCAATGAATAATGTAACAAAAAGTGTGGTGATTTTAGGTAGAATTACCAAGGCTTATGCCTTGGTAAGGAGTAATCTGTGAAGCTTATTGTTGGTTTAGCTTGTCTTTCGCTTCTTTTACTTTTTCAAAGTCTAGGCCGAGTTCGTCGGTGGCTTCTTTAATTAAGTGCGGCTGAGTCATAACCACGGCCATTAACTGCTGTAGTTTTTCAGGCGGAATACCAAGCTCTTGTACTAATGCCATTGCCATCATTGGGTTTTGTGTAAAGGCCTCGAACAATGCTTTTACTTTTTCGTCGCTTACATTGTGCTCTTTAAGTATTGCTAGTATTGGGTTCATTTTTAACCTTGTGTGTTTTGTACGTATTTTATATTTACTAAATTATATTAGCTGAGCCATGCATTAACAACGCCAACACACGCCTCAGTGTTACATTGGGTGGTTATTCTACAAGTAATACCACTTTACCGGCATTTTCATTACGCTCTAAAATAGCATGCGCTTCGTTTGCATCGCTCCACGGTAGTGTTTTATACACGTTAAAGTCGTACTTTTTAGTAGCAATATCATTGTAAAAACGCGCAACTAAGTCATCGCGTAATTGGCGTTTAAACTCAATGCTACGGTTTCTAAGTGTTGATGCATGAAACGAAATACGTTTGCGTAGTAGCGCTGCAAAATCAACCTCAGCAAAACGCCCATCTAAAAAAGCGAGCATAATAATTTGGCAATCCATGGCAGCAATAGCCGCATTTTTATTTAAATAACTGCCCGAAACAGGATCTACAATTGCATTTGCTAAAAGCTCATTTGCTTGCATATATTCTACAAAGTCAGTTGTTTTATAGTTAATGGCATGATCGGCGCCAAGGGCTTTTGCATGCTCGCATTTTTCATCTGAGCCGGCAGTAATAACCACCGTTGCACCTGCACTTTTAGCCATTTGAATAGCCGCACCGCCTACACCACTTGCCCCTGCATGAATAAGCGCTGTTTGGCCTTGTTGTAATTTACCAAGTTCAAAAAGCGCACCAAATGCTGTTAGGTACACTTCGCTAATAGCTGCACCTTCAACCATGGTTAAATCATCTGGCAATACCATTAATTGTTTAGCATCTATGGCAACGTATTCGCTGTAAGCCCCGCCTGCGCACAAGCTAAAAATACGTTTATTAAGCCAGCTTTTATCAACATCAAAACCAAGCTCATCCACTGTGCCTGCGCACTCTAAACCTAAAATGGGGCTATCCCCAGCTGGCGCTGGGTATTTACCTTGGCGCTGCATGCAATCAGCGCGATTTACACCTATAGCAGACACTTTTACTAGCACTTCGTGGCTTTTTAAAACCGGTTTATCGGTTTCACTAAATGCAAGGGTGCCACCCTCATGAGAAATATATTTCATTAATGCTCCGTATTTAGCCTTTTAATTAGGGCCTGATAACCTTTCAGGATTAAAATTTGTTCAATCTAGGGGCCATTTAATCGCGGCGCGAGGTTTGTAACCTAGTGGGCTAAGTAAAAACCAAGCAAAGCTTCCGCGTCCTGCTCACGCCCCTTACCTACATCCATGTAGGCAACAAAGAGTCAATGGCCCCTAGGCAGAAACCCTTCGGGCAGCGCCTGTTTGGCATTTATGCTACGTTATCGCCTATTTATGGGGAACAACCACACTACATAGGCTCTGCCTTGCCTAATTACCAAACAGACGGCTGCAAATTTAACCTCGAAAGATAAACAGGCCCTAGCTAGACATGGGGTTAGTTATTTTTATTTAAACCGCCAGCTTTGTTTATAAGGGTATACGTCAGGTAAAAAGCCTGATTTAATTTGTTGTTGGCAAGCTTGCCAAAAATCGGCTAAAAACAGTTCGTTATGTTCGCAGTTAAAATAGTTAAATGCCGTTTCGTTTGCGCTAAAAAACACCTTAAACTGACTGGGGAAAATATCGTTTTCTGCTATATCAAAATAACTGTTGGCGCTTAGCTCCTCTAGGTCGTTTTGTGCACTAGGTACATCTCTAAAGTGGCAATCAGTCAATGGGCAAATTTCATCAAAGTCGTAAAAAACAACGCGCCCCCAACGGGTTACGCCAAAGTTTTTCATTAGCATATCGCCTGGGAATATATTTGCGCCGGCTAAGTCTTTAATCGCTTTACCGTAGTCGGTCATAACCTGTTGTAATGCTTTGTTAGAGCAGTGATTAATGTATAAATTAAGCGGCGTCATTTTTCGCTCAACATACACATGCTTTAAAATAAGCGCCTTACTCGATATAACCATGCTGCTGCCAATTTGTGATTTCATTTGCTTAAGTAACTCGTCGCTAAAGCGGCTGAGGTCGAACGCTAAATACCTAAATTCGTGTGTATCTACTAAGCGTCCTACGCGGTCGGCTTGCTTTACAAAGTTGTACTTGGCTTTTACTTGCGCTTTGGTGGCTGTTTTTGGTGCACTAAATTTATCTTTTATTACTTTATAAACGTAGTCTAGCCCTTCAATGGTAAATACCAGCATAACCATGCCGGGAGTACCTGGGGCTGTCACGTATTTAAAATTAGTAGGGCTATTTTTAGTGGTATCAACTTTGTAACGATAAAACTCTGTTTTAGCGTGCTTAATAAAGCCAATGGCGTTAAATAACTCAAAGCGTTTTTTATGTGGCATCAGCACGCTTAAGTAATCTACATAGCGCGCGGGTTGATCGGTATCAACCATAAAATAGGTACGAGCAAAACCAAACAGCAAACTTAACTGATCGGCGCCCATCATTACGGCATCAAGCTTTAACCCTTTATTAGTATTTAATATGGCGATAGCAAAAGGCATATTATCGCCATTTTTAGCTATACAGCGCCCTATTAAGTAGCAGGCTTTGTTTCTAAAAAATAATGAATTTGCGTATTCTATAAACCCGTCGTTTAAATTTATAAGCTCATACACTTGTTTACATTGCTGCTTTGCACCGGCCATTAACGTTGTTTGCAATGCCTGTAAATCGGCGTTTAGTTGACTAAAAGGTACTCTAAATGCTTGGCGGGTAATGAGCGTTTTTACAGCATGGTTAAACCCATCTTTAAACGATATTCTCCTAACTAAGTTTTCATACGAACGCGGCTCGCTTCTGTATTTTGCTTTTAATACAAACAAATGTACGGTTCGAATTTTTTTATCGTCCCAAATAGCACCAAAGGTAGAATTAAAAAAGGTATGCGCTATGGGTTTGTTTTCATGATTTTGCACCATATCGCCGTATATATTTTTAGCTAGTTGCCATGTTTGCGGACAAGTCAGTTCAGCGTAAGCAATAACTCTCACAGCTTCACTGACATTTTTTACTTCACGTTCGTACACTTGTAAGCGTTCGCGCATGGCAGTTTGCACATTGTGATATTTTTGTTGTTCAAACCGGCTTTGCGCACCTAGCGTAATATTTAAAAACTGCGCAAACATTGCTTCAAAGCCTGCAAAAACAGCGCGGGCTAACTTAGTAGCAATAACTTGCTGTAGCGCATTATTGGTTTGATTAGTTAACAATTTTGACATGGTTACAGCACTTTTATTTTTACCACTTATAGCGGTTATTTTTTATTAATTGTTTACACCTTAGCAAGCAGGCTTTAATTTAGGTAATTAATAAAGCATATAAATAAAATTGATCATATGAATATACGTAACGTCGATCTCAACTTATTAGTGTACTTAAATGTGCTCATTGATGAAAAAAGTGTTTCAAAAGCGGCTAACAAACTCGCACTAACACAACCTGCCATGAGTAACGCACTTAAACGATTACGTGATTTATTTGACGACCCACTACTTGTGCGTGCCGCAGGCTCTATGACCCCCACCAGCAAAGCACTTAGCTTAAAGCCTGAAATAGAGTCTCTTTTAAAAATGGCAGAGGCGATTACTCAGCCCAGTGAGCAATTTAACCCAGCAACGGCAGAGGTGACTTTTAGAATAATGGCAAACGACTACATGGAGTCGACCTTAATTGCCCCCTTTATTACTGAGCAGTTATCTAAAAACCCGGGGGTTAATTTTGATGTACTGAGTCCAAGCGATGTAAACCTGCAAGATATGGAAAAAGGCACTATTGATTTAGCCATAAACCGTTTTAATGGCTTGCCTCGCTCGTTTCATCAAGCCAGTGTTTGGCGCGATAATTACTGCTGTTTAACCCACCCTAAAAATACCTTTTTACAGCACTCAAGCCTTGATGATTATCTGCAAAAAGAACATGTTTGGGTAAACCGCGCTGGCTGGGGGCCAGAAGCTGCCGTTACCAATAAGTCAGGCAAGCAAAAACTAGGTTGGGTTGATGAAGCACTTTGGCAGCTAGAACAAACACGTAAAATACGGGTGTTTACACGCCACTACATGATTGCAAGTTTGCTATGCCAATCAGAGCAACTTATTGCCACCTTACCGCGCAGGCAGGCTAAATTATTAACCACGCATACCGATTTAGTCATTAGCCCAGTACCGTTTCAAATAGTCCCTATTGAGGTAAAAATGATATGGAGCCCACTACTTCACCATGCTCCCGCACACCAGTGGTTACGCCGTGAGTTGCTTGAGTTTGCTAAAACAATTGCGGATAGGTAGTTAGTAATTTTCTTTAATTTAAAATTCTGATTACAGCTCAAAATGTATTAAAAAAGATTTAAGGAAAATCACTATCAACATTGATTACTCTAATTATTCACTTAAAGAATTACATGAAGCACTTGAAACTATTGATGCAAACAAATACCCGCAAAGATACAAACATCTAATAGAAGAGCTAAACAACCCAAAGAGAGTGGACCCTAAGGTTATAAAGCAATTAGAAATAACAGAGCAAAACTCAAAGAAAGAAACCAAAGCATACGTAACTATTTTACTAGGCTTGTTTTTCATTCTATGGAGCTACTTTACTTATAATGATGGCGTTATACATAATAAAGGAGGGGAACGGGTAATTGCTTCTATCGAATCGAGCCCTAAAAAATTCTATTTTTTTATTTTTGGTGCAATAGGCTTAGGGTGTATAACCGTCGCGCACGGTATAGAAACGATAGTAAAACAAAACAAAGCGCTCAAAAATAACAATTATGAAAAATAAAAAAGAATATCCTTACCTATGCGAAAGCCGCCTTAGCTATATTTATAGATGTATAAAATGTGGCGCATTTATTAAAAAGGGAATGCACGTGTGCTATCGGTGTGAACATGTTTTTCCTAAAGAAGATGTTGATATTATGATCAAACAGTATCGTAAAAATTATAAGAAAAACTGGCATCATAAACTTTATTTTGTCGTTTTTATCACAACTATTATATGCGCATTGCTCTTTTAAAAATAAAAAAGCGCCATGGTATTCAACTTTGGGAAAATACCATGGCGCTTTTGAAATCGTAGAAATAGGAGTGAACCCTACCCTTTATATTTAGCAACCTTGATGCCAACCCACCACAAAAATAAAAAAACACTTAAAATCAAATACTTAATTAAACTATGCTTTTAATTATTATTTAGTGTGTCCCAGTTTTGTGCATTTTTATAGGTTTTTGCACCACTTTAATTAAGCATGCTAAGTGGTTTTTGGTTTGTTGTCATTTACTATTGATAAAATCAATGTCAGTTATTGAAAACAACAATTTCATTAATAATACACTTAGCGCTAAAGTGAAGTTAAGCCAACAAACTAAGAGTAATGATTATGACAACATCAAGCTTCACACAACAAGACGGGTTATTTATTGACGCTAATTTACATCAGTTTATTACCCAACAGTTATGCACTAAAACCAATGCCGCTGAGACATACCAAGCACTTGCTACCTTGGTTGATGAGTTTGGTTGTAAATGCCGTAAAACAAAGCACCAACCAGATGACATTTTAGAAGTAGATACGCTACTGCATGCGTATCAGCGTAAAAACCACCCGCTTTGCCATGTAGATGCACAAACAACCGAGGCAGTACTTGATGAATACTGCTGCCAAGTACCGGCTATTATTGTAGTTGCATTAATGGATACGCTTAGTGGTACTCAGTGCGATGAACCTAACGCACACGATATTTACCACCGCGCTGCACAGCTTACTAATCGCCCATGTGTACACAAGGCAAAAACAGCCACAGCGGCCTAATAATGGAGTTGCTTAAAAATACTCGATAACCTTTTGTGCAAAGTCACTGCAGCTTAGGGTTGTCGAGTTATTAATATTTTGCGCTAAATCAAAAGTTACATTACCGCTTTTGAGTGCTTGTTCGAGCGCTTGTTCAATCAGCGTTGCTGCCTCATCCCAGCCCATAAACTTAAGCATTAAAACGGCACTTAAAATACTGCTACTTGGATTTGCTTTGTTTTGCCCTGCTATTCTCTCAAACGTACCATGAGTTGGTTCAAAAAATGCCACATCGTTATTTAAATTAGCAGCCGGCATAATGCCCACTCCGCCAACTTGTGCGCTGAGCATATCTGCTAAAAAGTCGCCATTTTGGTTTGTGGTTGCTACCACATCAAATTGCTCTGGGTTCATTAAACATTGTTGCAGCATGTTATCGGCTATCACTTCTTTAATAATTAAAGGCGATTTATTAGCGCGTGCTATTTCAAGCCAGCGTCCGTTTTCGTGTGGGGTAGCGTTAAACTCATTTTGGGCTAAGGCAAACCCCCAACGTTTAAAGGCACCATCGGTAAATTTAAGTACATTCCCTTTATGTACAAGCGTTAACGATTCGCTGTTATTTTTAAGGGCGTAATTAATTGCATAGCGTACTAGGCGCTCGGAGCCTTCTTTAGATATATTTTTTATACCAATGCCACACTCTTGAGAAAACCTTAGGCGCGTTACTCCCATTTCTTCACATAAAAAGTCGAGCATTTTCTCGCTCTCTACGCTGCCAGCTTGCCACTCTATTCCTGAATATACATCTTCGCTGCTATCACGCAGCACTGTTATGTTAGTTAAAAATGGATTTTTTAACGGCGATGGCAACGCACTTAGCCCTTTAACAGTGCGCATATTTACAAATAAATCCATTTCGTGCCTTAGCGCCACATTTAATGAGCGAAAACCGCCGCCAAGAGGTGTAGTTAAGGGCCCTTTAATTGCTATTTTACACGCACGTACTGCGTTAATCGTCTCCTCTGGGAACCAATCGCCATCATATAACTTTGCTGCTTGCTCGCCGTTATATACTTGCATCCAGTGAATTTTTCGCTCCTTTGCATAACAGTGTGTAATGGCATTATTCACCACATGCTGCATGGCCGGTGTGACCTCTTGCCCAACCCCGTCACCATTAATATAAGCAATAATAGGATTTACAGGCACATGCCATTGGCCTTTAGCATCAATAGTAATATTTTGTCCGTGCTCAGGGGTTTTAATATGCTGATAAGCCATGGTTAATACCTATACTAAAAATAGTGTTACCTGATTAAATCATGCTTGATTGAGCATGTATGCAATTTGCTTTTTATAATTGATATTAGTTAAAAAAATAACGAATAACATGTGCTTAATTACGTAAATAGTGGGTCTAGTATTAAGCGCGTAATAAGCGCGTATTTAGGAGGTATAAATGAAGTTATTTTGGCTGTTATTGCTATTAATGTGCTCTTTAAAAGCCTCAGCTGTTGATGTGGTTATACATAATTTAGACGCACTGACTGCTAAGGGTCAAAAAACGGTAGCTACTTGGGTAAATCAAAGCCTTAAAAAAACACAAAATACCTTAGGCCCATTGCAACAAAGTACCCTCCCTATTTATTTAAAGCCACAATACTTTGCTTTTGAACCCGTGCCATGGGCTAGCGTAAAACGAAATAATCCCGATGGATTAGAGCTGCATATTGACCGCTACGCAAGTTTAAATGCATTTACAAAAGATTGGACGCTTTACCATGAGCTCTCTCATTTATATTTACCACTACTGCCTTACTCTGGCTTTTGGTTAAGCGAGGGGTTTGCCAGTTACATGCAAAACGTAATAATGCGCAACAGCGGTGTCATTAGCCAAGCGCAATTTTTTCAGCGCCTAAACGCAGGGTTTGAGCGAGCACGCTTACAAACTAAAACAAAGCAGCAGCCACTTAATAAACTTTCAAGTGATATGTGGAAGCAACGTGCACAACAGCGGGTTTATTGGACAGGGGCAGCATTTTTTGTAGAAGCCGATTTAGCCCTTCAAAAACAAGGTAAAAGCGTTGCCGCTATAATAAAACAATACCAACTATGCTGCAGAGCTGCGCGCACAAGTGCTAAAACGCTCATAAAAGAGTTAGATAAGCTCTCACGCAGTAGTATTTTTACTACCTTGTACGCGCAATATAATACGCGTACCGACTTTCCTGTTATTACTAAAACGCAGTTAAATACACTTTAAGTGCTTTTAATAAGTGCGCAATACTCATCATATGCTTTTACATTGTAATTAGTTGAGTAAGCATTCATAAAACCATGTAAAAACGGTGTTTTGTTACACGTAACTTGGCTTTTACTGGCTAAAGTACTTATCACTTCATCTACATTAAAATGCATTTCGGTATGTGGAAAAATAAACGTACAAGGTACTTTTGCCGCAATATCTAAATGATTTCTAATTTGTGAAGGGTAAAAGCCAATCAGCTTTTTTAGGTGTGGATTGCCTGTTAATAACTGTGCGCGCCACGCGGCACTTGCGCCTGCACTAAACCCTATACAGGCTGTTGGCTCTGTAAGGTTATTAAACACATTTAAGAGCTTAGCTACGTAATTGTCATGGCCACAGTCATTTATAAATTTATTATAATAATACTTTTCACTATCAAGGGGTTGCAGTTCTCCTTTGAAGGGGTCTATAACCTCTGTATTGGCTTGCATAATATCTAACAACCTCACTAAAGGTACTGTTAAACCATAAATATCGCTGACTATTATGTAATTCATACTTACCTTTTTAGGGTTAAAATCCATGCGTTTAAGCAGTTGATAAAATTAAGTATAAATAATTTTTAAATAAATAGCTTGCACACATTTTTTATTTAGGTTATATTTCCTCTCTGGTCTTAAAAAACCACCGCGGTTAACCTTTTTACCCTGATCCAGTAAGCCCCGCAAAACGTATATTTTAAAGCTAAGTTATTGTACGGCGAGAACCCCTATTAATACCTTGATGATTTTTTTAATATCATCGCAAAAGTGTCATAAAGATCGTCAACACTGTAATGAAGCTAAACACAACATCGTTAATTTATTAACTGCATTTGGCTATAAAAAAATAGCGCAGAGTAAATAACAAGAATAAAGTGAGTTTTATTATGTCTTATAAATACAATGGATCTATGATCCAAATTGCCCATCCGGTGCAATCAATTTCTGTAAACAAACAACGTGTTATTTTTAGTGATACACAAGGTTTGAAAAACGCAATGTTTCAAAAAGCAAGCGAAGCGCGCGAATTTGTAAAATGGTTAAAAGCCAACTAATCATTGCGAGCAATTAACTGCTTAAGCAGTTAATGTTAATAAAATGTGCCAGCTTTGTAGCTGGCATTTTACTTTGTTGCACTTAATTGACTACAATAGCGATACTTTCATTGTTTTAGGTAGTTGTAGTAATGCTCCGTGCATTTTTGTGTATCACCTTATATTTAAGCATTTCTTCAGTCAGTTACGCCCACACGATTAACTGGCTAACGCACGACTTTGCGCCCTATTACATTTTAAATGGAAAATACCAACACCAGGGGCGTGATGAAAGTGTTATAACCTTACTCGAGCAACAACTTGAGCACATCACGTTTAATCGCCTTGTTATCCCCTCTGGCAAAGTAACGCAAGAACTAGCCAATAAATCAGCCACACATTGTGCCCTATCACTTTATAAAAATGCATTTAGAGAAAAGTTTATTCACTTTAGTGAGCAAAGCTCAACCACGGGCCTTTCACCTTCCATTGCTATGCATAAAGGTTTGGCGCATTCACTAGAAGTGCCTAACTCAGAGCCGGTGTCGTTGCAGGATTTACTAGCAGAAAAAAAGCTCACGTTAGGTGTATCTATGAACCGCTCATACGGCGAGCAACTCGACAATGTAATAAATAACACCCCCGATGTTGATATTGTTATTCGCCCAACGCGAAATAGTTTAGCCAGCCTTACCTATATGCTTAATTTAAAGCGCTTAGATATTTTATTAGGTTACCCAAGTGAGCACCATTACTTAGCTAAATCTATGTACTTTGAAGAGAACCTAACTCAGCGAGCGATTGTTGAAGCGCCACCGTTAAGTTATGGCTATATTGGCTGCACTAAAAATGAGCAAGGAGCTAAAAATATTCAACTATTAGATGAGCAATTAAAAAAAATTAAGCAAACCGAGCAATACCATCAAGTAATGTTACGCTGGTTACCCCCACATTTAAAACCCTTATTAGAATCAAGAATTCACGCTACTAAAAACAAAAACGCCACTAACTAAAGTGGCGTTTTAATTTAATCTACACTTTATTATTTACGCACACCTTCAATAGACAGCCCAATATCAACATGGGTAGACGCTGGGCCTAAATTATAATCAATGCCGTAATCGGTCAGTTTTAAACTGGTTTCGCCCTCAAAACCAGCACGGTAGCCACCCCAAGGGTCTTGCCCTTCACCCACTTTATCCATTTTAAACGTAATGCGTTTAGTTACGCCATGTAAAGTAAAGTCGCCCGTTACTGTGGCTGTATCATCATCGGTAAATTTCACATTGGTGCTTTTAAATGTTGCTGTTGGGTATTTATCCACATTTAAAAAGTCTTTACCGCGTAAGTGTTTATCACGCTCAGCATGGTTAGAGTCTAAACTTGCTGTATCTATATTTACTAAAATATTAGACCCTGTTTGCGCTTTAGCGTCGTAACTGAAGCTGCCATCAAAACGGTTAAATCGCCCGTGCAGCCAGCTGTAGCCTAAATGCTTAATTTTAAAGGTAATAAATGCATGCGCCCCTTGCGTATCAATTACATAATCTGCTGCATTTGCAGTGGCCGATAACATCATTACACCCGATAGAGCTGCACTTACTAGTCTTTTTTTCATGTTAGTATTCCTTTGGTTTGATCATTCTTGTTAAGGTTTTATCTTTATCAATAAAGTGGTGCTTTAATGCCCCCAGTGCATGCAAAACAGCCAAGCCAATTAATGTACACGCACCGTAGTAATGAATTTTTCCGGCAATATCGGCTTGTCCATCAAAGCTATAATCCAAAGCAGGTACATTAAATATCGAAAAAACGGCGATTGCTCTGCCATCGGCGGTAGAAATCAAATATCCCGCCACTACAATGACTGCTAAAATTAGGTACATAACAATATGCGCGGTATGTGCAATGTGGTTTACTGTTTTATTTTGACTAAGGGGGCGAGGTTTGGGGCTGAATACACGCCACAAAATTCTAAAAATAAGCACTGCGGCGAGCGTTATACCGATACTTTTATGTAAATCCAGTGAGCCTTTATACCAGCTGTCGTAATAGGTTAGCTCAACCATGTATAAGCCCAAGCCAAATAAACCAAACACGGTAAAAGCCATCAACCAGTGTAAAGTAATGGCAATAAGGCCATAAGATGTGGGCGTATTTTTAAACATGTGGGTTCCTCTAAATTCAATAATTTAAGAATATAGAGGGTGAAGAAAAACTAAAATAGCGTATACAAACAGCATCTGTGCATATACGCACATACAACTTGAGCTACAGTTTTACTAATTAGCTATTTGGTGTGTCAGTAAGGTTTATGTAAATTAGGCTATCAGGTGAGACTTGCAAACAGCTAATTAAGCCTTCTTTTATAAGCTCAAGCATAGCAATAAAGCTAACCACTACACCGCTTCGCCCTTCACTAAGGGTGAATAAATCGTTAAACGGCAGCGCTTTTTTTGCGTTACTCAGCTGGGCTAAAATTTTGCTCATCCGCTCACGGGTAGAGAGGGTTTCTGCTGTCACTTTGTGATGCTCAAATGTTTTGGCGCGCGCCATCACGTCGCTCAGTGCTAACATTAAATCTTTTAACTCAAGCTCTGGCAGGTTTTGAGCGGTATTTTCAATAACCGGCATAGTTGCATGTGCGACAAAAATATCACGGCCTACACGGGGGATGGCATCTATATTTTCGGCTGCTTTTTTAAACTGCTCGTATTCTTGTAAACGCTTGATCAGTTCTGCGCGGGGGTCTTCCTCTTCTTCGAGCTCCTCGTGCACAGGCAATAACAGACGCGATTTTATTTGTGCCAATAACGCTGCCATTACTAAGTACTCACCGGCAAGCTCTAACTGAAACTCACTCATCATTTCTACATAACTGACATATTGCTCAGTAATGCTAAAAATAGAGAGTTCGAGCACATCTAACTTGTGCTTTTTTATTAAATACAGCAGTAAATCAAGCGGGCCTTCAAAGGTTTCCAAAATAATTTCAAGTGCATCGGGCGGAATGTATAAATCTTCAGGTTTATCTACAACGGCTTTGCCATGCAAAAAAGCCAGTGGCAGCTTTTGCTGCACTGGCTCACTTTGAGTCTTTTTTTCGCCCTGTGTTGTATCACTCACCAAGGTTACTCAAACGGGCTGGTATCGCCACACCCTACACGCAAAATGTGAATATCATCTTCTGATAGGTCAATAACCGTGGTTGCTTGTTCTGCAAGGTGTCCGCCGTCAATAATTAAATCTACGTGTTTATCTAAACGCGTTAAGATTTCATCTGGGTCTGATTCTGTGAACTCTTCTCCTGGTAAAATTAACGAACACGACATTAACGGCTCCCCAAGCTCTGCAAGTAATGCACATGCAATTGGATGCTCTATAACGCGCATACCAATGGTTTTTTTCTTATCGTTTAATAACCGCTTTGGCACCTCTTTTGTGCCTTTAAAAATAAAGGTGTATGGCCCTGGCGTATTATTTTTAATAAGCCTAAACATTTGGTTATCTACACGGGCATAAGTTGCCAGCTCAGATAAATCACGGCATACCAGCGTAAAGTTATGGTGTTTTTCTATTCCACGAATACGCTCAATGCGCTCTTTTGCTTGCTTATTACCGAGGTTACACCCTATCGCGTAGCCTGAATCTGTTGGGTATACAACAACTCCGCCCTGTTTAATAATATCAACCGCTTGGCTAATAAGTCGTGTCTGTGGGTTTGCTGGGTGAATATGAATTAATTGACTCATGATAATACTCCTTCTTGCCCTTCCCACACTTGCCAAACCCCTTGGCAGTCTTTGGGTAAGTATAAGTTTTTACCTAGTTCTAAATAACTAGTTGGAAAATGAAAGTCAGAACCTTGCGAGCACAGTAAACCGTACTCTTGGCTCAATTGCCCTAAAAATTGGCGTTCAGTAGGCGCTTGCTGCGGCTGCGCAACTTCCATGGCATCGCCCCCGTCACTTTTGTATTGCACAAGTAACTTACGTAACCATTTATTAGACATTTGATAACGCCCTGGGTGTGCAAGTACTGCAACCCCGCCCGCAGCATGAATGGCGCTAATGGCTGTTTGCATATCACACCAATTGCTTGGAACATAACCTGTTTTGCTGCGCCCTAAGTACTTTTTAAATACCCCAGGAAAATTTTTAGCTACGCCTCTTTCAATCAATGCACGCGCAAAATGTGCACGGGTAATTTGGGCGTTTTCTGCCAGCGCCTTGGCTTGTTCGTAAATGCCATCAAAACCGTTTTTTGCCAGCCTTTTGCCAATTTCAATGGCGCGTTCATCACGCTTTTGCTGCTGCGCCGATAACAATGATGTAAGGGCATTGTTATTTATATCAATATTTAGCCCAACAATATGTATTTCAAAGCTTTCCCACTTGGTAGAAATTTCTACGCCAGATATAAGCTTAAGCGGTAGGTTTTCTGTTTCGATAAACGCTTTTGCCGGCGTAATAGCAGCCACAGTGTCGTGATCGGTTATCGCAAACACATCAATGTTTTTTTCTACGGCGCGGTTTAATAATTGCTCAACTGTTAAATGTCCGTCTGAATGCGTTGTATGGCTGTGTAAATCGTATTTTATCAAAAGAAAACTGCTTAAATTTAAGGGTAATAGATGTTTATATAAGTATAACAACTTTTTTGACTAAATTGTTTTAAATAAACACTTGACACAAAAGCGCTAAATACGTTTTACTGTAGCCACTTTAAGACACATTAAGAATTAATAAAAATGATCAATTCAATTCAACACACTATTTGGTGGTGGCACTCATAATTTTTGGGTGATGAATTGTCGTGTCTAGCAAATATTCAAAACCCGCAACTATGCGGGTTTTTTTATAACTAAATTTTACGTATTTAATTTTTTATTTTGAGGCAAAAAAACATGAATAACGGTCTTACTCTTACACATCGTTGGTGGTGGCGCCTGATATAGCGGGACGGTAATGATCTGTTTGTAATTTAGATATCGTTATTCAAACCCCGCATTGCAAAAGCATTGCGGGGTTTTATTTTTTGAGGGAATGAGGTTTGATTTTTAGTCATATAACTACCACACCAGGCGAAGTTACTAGCATAACGCAAGTGCGCGACTACATTAGTAGCCCACTTGCACTTTATGCAGCACTTGATAAGCCTAATTCGCTACTGCTTGAATCAGCCGAGATTGATTCTAAAGACAGTGTTAAAAGCTTAATTTTAGTTGACTGCGCGCTGCGCATTGTTTGCCAAGGTAAAACCGTCACGGTAAGTGCTCAATCTAATAACGGTAAACAGTTACTGCCATATTTAAGAGCCAATGTACAAAGCTGCGATGCAACCTTAACCGACACAAGCCTAAATCTTGTTTATAAAGGCGGCTCTAATGACATTGACGAGGCAAGTAAACTGGTTGCCGATAATGCATTTAGCGCACTACGCACCTGTATAAACAGTATCAAAAGCACCACCGAAAACCCGTTTTCGGTATTTTTAGGCGGTGTATTTGCCTACGACATGGTGGCTAATTTTGAGCAGCTAAGCGACGTACCCGATGGCGAAAACACCTGCCCAGACTACGTATTTTACTTAGCCGAAACCTTAGTGGTTATCGACCATCAAAAACAAACCACTGAGCTTATTGGTAATGTGTTTAATGGCCCAGACGTACACGCTAATTGTTTTGAAGTAGGTAAAGAGCTAGAACGATTAAATGCCCTATGCGATAAAGCAGAAGAGTTTAGTGCGCCTATGCAAACAGGCACCTGCGATGTAAATGTTGATATAAGCGATGAAACTTACTGCGAGCAAGTGGTTAAGCTTAAAAAGAACATCGTTGATGGTGATATTTTTCAGGTTGTGCCTTCGCGTACGTTTTCACTGCCCTGCCCTGATTCGTTGCACGCATATAGCCAGCTTAAAAAGCAAAACCCAAGCCCTTATATGTTTTATATGCGCGATGAAGAATTTGCTTTATTTGGCGCCTCACCTGAGTCTGCGCTTAAATACGAAGTACAAAGCAATCAAGTTGAAGTTTACCCTATTGCCGGTACTCGCCCTCGTGGAAAATTTGCCAATGGCACAATCAACCCAGATTTAGACAGCCGTATAGAGCTTGAACTAAGAAACGATCAAAAAGAGCGTGCCGAGCATTTAATGCTAGTTGATTTAGCCCGTAACGATGTAGCACGCATTAGTGTAGCCGGCACGCGCCATGCAAAAGAGCTATTAAAAGTAGACCGCTACTCGCAAGTAATGCACTTGGTTTCTCGCGTGGTGGGCACATTAAAGCCTGAGCTTGATGCACTACATGCTTACCAAGCGTGTATGAACATGGGCACGCTGGTAGGCGCTCCTAAAGTACGTGCCGCCGAACTTGTACGCCAAACCGAAGGCAAACGCCGTGGCAGCTACGGTGGCGCAGTAGGCTATTTAACAGGCGATGGTGCAATGGATAGCTGCATTGTTATTCGCTCAGCGTTTGTTAAAAATAATACCGCGTATGTGCAAGCTGGTGCAGGTGTCGTTTACGATTCTGATCCACAAGCCGAAGCTAACGAAACCCGCGCTAAAGCCCAAGCGGTGATCACCGCCATAAAATCGACTTATGAGGCGGTATAAAATGAGCACAGCAAACCCAATGAAAATATACTTTTTAGATAACTTTGATTCGTTTAGCTACAACCTTGTTGATGAACTAACCATGCTGGGCTGTGAGCTTGTGGTATACAGAAATAACATAAGCGCAGAGGTTATTTTTAATAAAATGCGCCAAGAGCCTGGGCAAGTATTATTAGTGCTTTCGCCAGGACCTGGTGCACCCAGTGATGCAGGTTGCTTAATGGAATTAATCGAACTGGCTAAAGGCCACTTTCCCATGCTGGGCATTTGCCTAGGGCAACAAGCACTTACACAAAGTTATGGCGGAGTAATCGGCCACGCGGGCGAAACCGTACATGGTAAGTCATCAATCATTAATTTAAACCCGCACCCGGTGTTTGAAGGAATGGGCAACACCATGCCCGTAGCACGTTATCATTCATTAATGGCAACCAAGGTACCTGAAAATATTGAGGTAATTGCACAATTTGACGATATTCCTATGGCCATATATCACCACGACGATAAAGCGTTAGGTTATCAATTTCATCCTGAGTCAATACTTACGCCAAATGGTGCAATGCTACTTCAACAAAGTGTTGCGTACTTAACGCGCACCAACTAATAGAGGACATTATGAGTACCCAATCACAAGAGACCATAAATGTTCAATACGCTATTGAGCAACTTATTCAAGGCAAGTCGTTAAACTATGCCCAATCAAACGCATTATTTAACCAAATAATGCAAGGTAACATGAGCGAAATAGAGCTCACTGCATTGCTAATCAGCCTTAAAATAAAAGGCGAAGTAAGCGATGAAATTGCCGGCGCTGCAGCGTCAATGCGAGAAAACGCCGTTGCATTTCCAACCGCTAGCACGCAACTTGCCGATAGCTGCGGCACCGGGGGCGATGGATCAAACACGATTAATATTAGTACTACCGCTGCGATTGTTGCAGCTGCCGCGGGTATTAATATGGTAAAACATGGTAATCGCAGTGTATCGAGTAATTCGGGCTCTGCTGATTTATTAAAAGCACTGGGCATTAATATTGATATGAGCCCAGCACAGGCTGCACAGTGCCTTGAACAAACCCATTTTACCTTTTTGTTTGCACCGCATTATCACAGTGGTGTACGCCACGCGATGGGCGTACGTACTGCGCTTAAAACACGTACCATTTTTAATATTTTAGGCCCGCTTGCTAACCCTGCTGCACCACACGTGCAATTACTGGGTGTTTACGATGAGTCTTTATGTATGCCAATGGCGCAAACACTTAAAACATTAGGCACTAAGCGCGCGATGATAGTGCATGGTTCTGGCACTGATGAAATAGCCCTGCACGGCCCAACTAACGTAGTTGAGCTAAACAATGGCGAAATAACGCAGTACACATTAAACCCAAGCGACTTTGACCTTGCAAACTATTCACTTGAACAACTAGCCGGTGAAGGCCCACAATACAACGCAAATGCGAGCCTTGCTATTTTACAAGGTAAAGGCAGTGATGCGCACAATGCTGCAATCGTGGTCAATGTGGCTGCACTTTTATACCTAAGCGGTAAAGTACAGTCATTAAAAGAAGGCGCACAACAGGTACAAACATTACTAAGTTCAGGCAAAGCCATGAACACATTAAATGCAATTATTGAGGTAAGTCATGGCTAATGTATTAGACAAAATTGTTGCTGATAAAAAACAAGAGCTAATAGAGCGTAAAGCCGCGCGCCCACTAGAGAGCTTTAAACACCTAGCAGTGCCAACCAGCCGCAGCTTTTATAAAGCGTTAGCAAAGCCGGGTACGCAGTTTATTTTAGAATGTAAAAAAGCATCTCCTTCAAAAGGGCTAATAAGAGAGCCGTTTGATTTAACCGAGATCACCTCTGTTTATAAAAAATACGCCAGCTGCATGAGCGTACTTACAGATACTAAATACTTTCAAGGTAGTTTTGATTATTTAGAGTTTGTACGTAGCCAAGTAGAGCAACCACTTATTTGTAAAGACTTTTTTATTGATGAGTACCAAGTTTACATGGCACGTATTTATGGCGGCGATGCTATATTACTAATGCTTTCAGTGCTTGATGATGAACAATATAAAGCGCTACATGCAGTTGCCGACTCGCTTAACATGTCGGTATTAACCGAAGTAAGTAACGAAGAAGAAGTGCACCGTGCCCTTGCACTTGATGCGCAAATTATTGGTATTAATAACCGTGACCTTCGCGATTTAAGCACTGATTTAGCAACCACCGAAAAGCTACGTAAACTCATCCCACAAGATAACGTGGTTATCTCAGAGTCAGGTATTTACACTCATCAAGATGTTAAACGCCTAGCGCCATTATGTGATGGCTTTTTAATTGGCAGTTCTTTAATGGCTGAGCGCGATTTAGAACAAGCCTGCAAAAAAGTGATTTTAGGTGATAACAAAGTGTGCGGTTTAACCCGAGCACAAGACGTACAGGCCGCTTACAACAACGGCGCAGTGTACGGTGGACTCATTTTTTACCCTAAGTCGCCTCGTTATGTTGATTTAGATTGTGCGATTGAGCTGAGCCAAAGTGCGCCACTTAAATTTGTCGGTGTTTTTGTTAATGCAAGCCCGCAGCAAGTGGTACTATACGCGCACGAACTAAAACTTGCCGCAGTACAATTACACGGTCAAGAAAGTGACGATTACATTGCCGCATTACGTACACAGTTACCTAAAGGTTGTGAAATTTGGAAAGCACAGGCAATTAAAGATACATTGCCAACCCCAGCTACGGGCGTAGACCGCCATCTTTATGATACCCACAGCGATACACAAGCCGGTGGTACAGGTAAAGCATTTGATTGGGCAGTACTGCGCGACGCAACAACCCCCTTTACGCTAGCGGGTGGCTTAAATCCAGACAATATAAAAGACGCGCTTTCTCAAGGCGCCCTAGGCCTTGATTTAAATTCAGGCGTTGAAGAATCTGCGGGTAAAAAGTGCCCTATCAAATTACAAAATGCTTTTACAAGCATCAGAAATTATTGAGGTTATAATGCAAAATCCAGCTTATTTTGGCGAGTTTGGCGGTATGTTTGTACCTGAGCTACTTGTCCCTGCGCTTAAGCAGTTAGAGAACGAATTTAACAAAGCACAAAAAGACCCTGAATTTCAGGCTGAGTTTACAAAATTATTAAACGAGTATGCCGGTCGCCCTACGCCGCTTACATTAACGCGTAATTTAATTAAAAACCCTAAAGTAAAACTTTACCTAAAACGTGAAGATTTACTGCACGGCGGCGCACACAAAACCAACCAAGTACTTGGTCAAGCGTTGCTAACTAAACGTATGGGTAAAAAAGAAGTTATTGCCGAAACTGGAGCGGGCCAACACGGCGTGGCAACAGCCCTAGCCTGTGCATTACTTGGCTTAAAATGCCGCATTTATATGGGTGCTAAAGACGTTGAGCGCCAACAGCCTAACGTATTTAGGATGAAATTAATGGGCGCAGAGGTTATTCCGGTAACCGCTGGCTCTGGCACATTAAAAGATGCGGTAAACGAAGCGCTACGTGACTGGTCTGCAAACTACCAAGACGCTCATTACTTACTTGGTACCGCAGCGGGTCCTCACCCATTCCCAACAATTGTACGAGAGTATCAAAAAATCATTGGTGAAGAAGCTAAACAACAAGTACTAAAAGCAGAAGGACGCTTACCAGATGCCGTACTAGCCTGTGTTGGCGGTGGCTCTAATGCCATTGGTATGTTTACTGACTTTATTGGCGAGCCTAGTGTAAAACTTATTGGTGTAGAGCCTGCAGGTAAAGGCCTAGATACCCACGAGCACGGCGCTACAATTTGTAAAGGTACTAAAGGTATTTTGCACGGTACCTATACGTACATTATGCAAAACGACGATGGTCAAATTGAAGAGTCATACTCAGTATCTGCCGGTCTTGATTACCCAGCAGTTGGACCACAGCACGCGTTTTTACACGAAACAGGCCGTGCTCAATATGTGGGTATTACCGATACAGAAGCGCTTGACGCGTTCCAAGCACTGGCTAAAAACGAAGGTATTATTCCAGCTCTTGAATCAAGCCATGCCCTTGCTTATGCGCTTAAATACGCCGAAGAGCAAACAGAAGAAAGCATTTTGGTGGTTAACTTAAGTGGCCGTGGCGATAAAGATTTAACCCACGTACACAGTGTTTTATCACAAGGAGGTCAACTATGAGCCAGTTAAATACAGATCGTTACGGTAAAACCTTTGCTGCACTTAATGAGCAAAAACAAGGTGCATTTGTACCATTTGTTACCATTGGCGACCCAGGTAAAGAGCAAAGTATTGCCATTATTAAAAGCTTAATCGATGGCGGCGCGGATGCACTGGAGCTAGGTATTCCGTTTTCGGACCCAATCGCCGATGGCCCAGTTATTCAAGCGGCGAATATTCGCGCTCTCGATGTAAACATTAACACGCAAGATTGCTTTGATATTATTAAAGAAATACGCGATTACAATGCAGATATTCCAATTGGCTTATTATTGTATTCAAACCTTGTGTTTAAACGCGGTTTAGAAACATTTTATAAAGATGCTAAAGCAGCGGGCGTAGACTCTATTTTAGTTGCTGATGTACCACTTCATGAGTCTAAAATGTTTAGAAAAGCAGCCATGGCAAACGGTGTAGACCCAATATTTATTGCCACACCAAATGCCGATGACGATACTCTGCGCCAATGTGCATCTTACGGCCGTGGCTACACGTATTTATTATCGCGTGCGGGTGTTACCGGCACTGATACTAAAGCGCAAATGCCAGCGGGTAACATAGTAACTAAGCTAAAAGAATACCATGCAGCCCCTGCTTTATTAGGCTTTGGTATTTCTACTCCCGATGATGTAAAAGCCGCTCTAAACGCCGGCGCAGCTGGTGCTATTTCAGGCTCAGCCGTTGTTAAAATCATTGAGGCCAACCTAAATGATTTAGACGCGATGACAACGCAGTTAAAAGCGTTTGTAGCTGATATGAAAGCGGCCACCGCACTGTAAAAGCTTAAAATTTACGCCTTAAAAAAGGGCATTTAAAATGCCCTTTTTTATTAAGCTCTACACTTAGTGAGCTTGATGCTTACCTTCTAAAATTTCTTCAATAAATTTTGCATTAAATGCTTCTAAATCTGCAGGACTGCGACTTGTTACTAAACCTTGGTCTACACTCACCTCTTCATCAACCCAGTTTGCACCAGCATTGATTAAATCACTTTTAATGCTTGGGAATGATGTAACGGTACGGTCGCGTAATTTATTAATTTCGGCAAGTAACCAAGGGGCATGGCAAATAGCTGCAACGGGTTTGTTTTTCTCGGCGCCAAAAAAACCATCTATAAACGCTTTTGCGTGCTTATCCTGGCGTAACGTATCTGGGTTAAATAAGCCACCTGGCAGCATAAGCGCATCGTAATCGCTGGCACTGGCATTTGTAACAAGTTTATCTACGCTTACTTTGTCGCCCCATTTATCTTCATCCCAGCCGGTGATTTCACCCTCTTTTACCGACACAATATCGATATCGGCGCCAGCATTAAGTAAAGCATCACGTGGAGATAATAGCTCACTTTGCTCAAAGCCATCGGTGGCTAAAATAGCAATTTTTTTACCTTGTAAACGAGTGCTTGTTTGTAATGTAGACATATAGATCTCCTTATTGCGTTTAATAAAATGTTTCAATCACCCTATTAAAAGCATAAGCGATGCCAAATTTAACCTTTTGAAAATTATGGATTATATAAATTAAAGCTATCAAAGCTATGTAAATCATTTAGAGGGTTTGAACAATCTACATAGCTTAATTTAAAGTGCGTATTAAAAACCAGCACACAAGCTTTGCTTACAAGATTAAGTAGTTAGGCATTAACTAAAAGCTGGGGATTTATTTTGTAGACGCACCCTATTAGCGGGGTGCGCCGAACTATAATTTTATGATTAATAGCGCTAACTAAACCTAAAAAGGTAACCGGGCTTAGCAAGTATTGGTTGCAGGAACTAGTCGCTGGTACTGGTCACTGGTACCGGTCAATGCAAGTTGCTATTTAAAGGAGATCTTTTAATGCTTTGGCTGGTTTAAATACGGGCTTGTTAGCGCCTTCTATTTCAATGCTTTCGCCTGTTTGTGGGTTACGGCCAGTGCGCGCTGGGTAGTAGCTTAAAGCGAATGTACCAAATCCATTAATTTGCACTTGGTCGCCTACAGATAACGATTTAGTAATTACTTTTTGTAAGCTAGTAAGGGCTGCTTGTGTGTCTTTTTTTGTTAGTTCACTGCGTTTTGCTATTTGGGCAACAAGTTGTGCTTTGTTCATTGTAGGCTCCTAAATGCACACTTAATCAGTGTTGGTTAAGCGTGGGAATATGATGATGGATAATTAAAGCCACGCAGGCTAAGGCTTACAGGGCAACAAGTCAACCTTGTAGTTGCCTAGTGTTATGTGGTAAAAACTTCCCTGACTTCTTTTTGTATAATTTAGGTAGTATATGCACGCATTGATTGAATACATCCCGCTAATATTATTTTTTGCGGTATTTAAATTAGTTGATATTTACTGGGCAACAGGCCTTTTAATGGTCACTACGCTTATTCAAGTTGCGTATAGCTACTTTAAGCACGGCCATGTACCTGCCCGCCAATGGCTATTTTTTGCTATTGCAGCGGTGTTTGGCACATTAACCTTAGTACTCCACGATGAGCAGTATATAAAATGGAAAGCCACGTTAATTTATGCCGGCTTAAGCCTTACCTTATTAATTAGCCGTTACGTACTGAATAAAAATCTTGTTAAAAAAGCCCTTAGCTCAATTCTCGAAAACGCCAACGACTCTAAACAGGCGATTGAAGTACCTGAGCCGGTGTGGAATAAGCTTAACTTAATGTGGGTTGCCATTACCGCAGGTATTGCAGTGCTGAATATTTACATTGCGTATAATTTCTCACTCGATTTTTGGGTTAACTTTAAAGTGTTTGGCTTAATGGCCATTACCTTTGTGAGTATTTTAATCACTATTTTTGCTTTGTATAAGTACTTCCCTGATGAAGAAGAACCCGCAAAGTAAAACACCTTCGTCATAAAAATGTCGTCTTTGCTTGATAGCGTGTAAAAAAAATCAATCAGAGACGACCTTGAACGCCAATCAATACCGCTGGTTTGAATTTACCCTAATATTTGTTTTATTGCCTTTAATAGGCTTTACCCTTCGTAGTTACCTAGCTAACTGGCTAATACCCGCACTGATTGTTTTAATGAGTGTGTGCTGCATGTTATTACTGAACGACCCTCACTTTAAGCGATTTAGACTCACAAGCATGGGGCAGTTTTCTGCGGTAAAGCGACGTTTATTTAGTTTCTTTTTTTTAGGAGCGCTTTTTTCAGGCGTGTTTTACGGCATTATTCACCAAGAAAACTGGTTTAGTATGCCGCTGCACTCATTTTATAACTGGTTACTTTTACTGCTTCTATACCCGCTGCTGTCGGTATTACCACAAGAGCTAATTTTTAGAACCTACTTTTTTCATCGCTATAAACGCATTATGCCCAAAAAAAGAGTGCGTATAGTGGTAAGCGCAACGGTGTTTGCCCTTGCCCATATTGTGTATGCCAATTGGGTGGCTGTAGGCTTAGCATTTTTAGGCGGGTTATTATTTTCGTTTACCTACGCGCAAAGCCGCTCAACCATAGTGTGTGTAATAGAGCATAGCTTATGGGGATTGTGGATGTTTACACTGGGGATTGGCAGTTCATTAGACTCAGGAGCTATCAGCTAACAAGCTAAGCCGCTATTTTAAACACAAAAAAGCCGCGTTAATACGCGGCTTTTGAAAACTTTCTTTTAGCCTAAAATCCAAATAACTTAAAGGCAAAAAACTTAGTCGCTACTGTGTTAATAAATATGGCTAATAAAATAACCGGAATAAACGTAGAAAGCGAAAAGTTAACGTATTTCTCCATAAAGCTACCGGCGTAATTTGGTGAGCCTTGGCTTAGCTCATCTGTTAGGCGCGCTTTTTTCCAGCGGTACATAACAAATAAACACACCATTAAACCATTCAGTGGCAATATAGTGTCGTAAAATACATCATAAACAATATCAAAAAAGCTTTTATTACCGCTGCCGTAACTAGTAAACGACGTTAGGCTATCAACCATACCAAACGACATAGTACATAATATAGTTAACACACCGGTGGCTAGCGTTAAAATACCTAAGGCTTTTTTACGGCTGATCCCTTTGCGGTCGCTAAGGGTCGCTGTAGGTACTTCTACAATTGATACAAGCGAAGTAATCGCAGCAAAAAACACTAATAAAAAGAACGAAAACGCCACTGCAGACGCGCCAAAGTAACCAATGTCATTTTGTAGTGCTAATAAAATTTTAGGTAAGTATACAAATATCATCGATACAGACGAGTCAGAAAGCGCGGCTGGGTCAGTATTAGGATCAAAACTAAATATTGCCGGTAACACCATTAAACCGGCAACAAATGCCACTAATGAGTCGGTAATAGCTACCATTTTAGCACTGCCAACAATATCATCTTTTTTAGATATGTAAGAGGCGTACGTCATTAAAATGCCCATACCTAGCGATAGTGAGAAAAACGCTTGGCTTAGTGCACCATTAAGCACGCTGGCACTCATTTTAGAAAAGTCAGGAATAACATAATATTTAACACCAGCCATGGCGTTATCAAGCGTTAATACATACGCTACAAGGGCAAGCAACATAACAAATAAAGCCGGCATTAAAAACTTAGCGGCTTTTTCTATGCCTTGTTTAACCCCACCCAATAAAATAAGGTTAACTATAATAACGACCACAGCCATGTAGCCAAAAACGGTGTAGCTATTTATAAAGCTGCCAAAATGGCTCGGATCTGCCAATGCATCTAAATTACCCATGGCGGTTTGGCTTAAGTAACCAAAAATCCACACGGTAATAACCATGTAAAATACGGCAATCATAAACGGCGTTAATACAGCCAAAAAGCCTGCAAACTTCCATTTTTTGTCGTTATTTGCCAGCGCTTTGTACGAACCAAGTGGATCTTTTTGCGCGTTACGACCCATGGCCATTTCAGCCATCATTACCGGTAAACAAATAAAAGCAACAAACAAAGCGTATACAAGTAAAAATGCACCACCACCATTTTTAGTTGCCGACACAGGAAAACCTACTAAGTTGCCAATACCCACTGCCGAACCTGCTGCAGCAAGTATAAAGCCAAGACGGGAGCTAAAATGCTCTCTATTATTGCTCATGTATTAACCTTGTTATTTTTAAGTTATTCAAGCGACTCTACCAGTGTTGTGCCGCGCTTTTCAAGCAATTACACACTAAAAATAATTAATAACTGTAAACCTAGCTTTAACGGTAATTTGTTCACCAACTATCAACGTTGTGCTAGTATTTGCGTTATTAAACTTAACATTTTTTTGAGAATTACTATGTTGTACATGATTTATTCAACCGACGTTGAAAACAGCTTACCGCTTAGAAAAGAAGCCCGCCCCGCCCACTTAGCACGTTTAAGCGAACTTGACTCTCAAAACCGTTTACTTGTTGCCGGCCCACTGCCAGCAATCGACAGTGAAGACCCGCAAGATGCTGGATTTACAGGCTCATTAGTCATTGCCGAATTTGATTCACTTGAAAAAGCACGTGAATGGGCAGCCTCTGATCCATACGTTGCAGCCGGCGTTTACGCAAACACCGTTGTAAAACCATATAAAAAAGTATTACCAGCGTAACGAACACCCTGAATTTAAAACGTTATTTAATTCAGGGTTGGTTCACTGCTAATTAATTAAGCTGGCGAACGTAAAAGCGCATATTGGACGTTTTTACTTGAGTTTTAGTAGCTTAGTTAATTAGAATAGCTGGGTTTGATCTAGGAGTTCCCGTCATGCGTGTATTATTAACCCTTGGTTTAATTGCCTGTATTAGCGTCAGTGGCGCCGTACACGCAAGTTCGACTGTTACCAAAGCAGTTAAAAAAACTGAGATCAGCAAAAAGAAAGCCGTAATACTTGCAAAAGAAGAAACTGACGGTAAAACCTTAAAAATTACAGAACAAGCAAAATTTTATACTGTACGTATACTCAAATCTGACGGCCACGTCGTTGATTTACATATAAATAAAAAAACCGGCGAAGTGAAAAAGGATTAGCAAATGCGAATTTTAGTTATAGAAGATGATTTACACTTAGCAGACAACCTACGTAATGCTTTAGAGAAAGAACGTTACAGTGTTGATTTATGTCACGATGGCGAAGCTGGCCTATTCCATATTACAGAGTACCCGCTAGATATGGCGGTGGTTGATTTAGGCTTACCAAAAATTGACGGTATTGAGCTAATCAATAAAGCACGTGCACAAGGCGTGACAATCCCTATTTTAATCTTAACGGCGCGCGACCGCTGGCAAGACAAAGTTGAAGGCCTAGATGCAGGTGCCGACGACTACTTAACCAAGCCGTTTCATGTTGAAGAATTAATTGCGCGTTGTAACGCACTTATTCGCCGCAGTGCGGGTAAAGCAAACCCTGAAATGACAGCGGGTCCAATTAAAATTCATACTCGCTCACAACAAGTTTGGGTTAACGACAAAGAACTTAGCCTTACGGCTTATGAGTACAAAGTACTTGAGTATTTGATGGTTAACCCGCAAAAAGTAATTTCTAAATCAGAACTTACTGAGCACATTTACGACCAAGATTTCGATCTTGATTCTAACGTTATCGAAGTATTTGTACTTCGTCTGCGTAAAAAATTAGACCCTGAAGGCACATTAAACCCAGTAGAAACACTACGTGGGCGTGGTTACAGGCTTAAAAGTCAGTGGTAGCATCGCAAATATCGCTTAAAATAAGGCAAGGATTTATCCTTGTCTTTGTTTTATTGGTGGCACTGCCTATTTTGTTTTACTCGATTGGTAAAGCGTATTACGCCTCATTAGTCGAAACCACCGAAAAAAATCTAGAAGCCCACTTATACTCCCTTATTTCTGAAGTCGACTTTACTGAGCGCGGCATTATTATGCCCAGCACAATTTTAACGCCTGAGCTAAATAACTTAAATTCAGATACCTACGCCATGATTTACCGCGATGATGTACCTGTGTGGCACTCAGAGTCGGCAGTAAACGTAAACTTTAAACCCGAGTACATAGAGCCTAAAGCCGGTGCGGCCGACTTTAGACGTGTGGTTTACAACAATGCGGTTTACTGGCAGTTAAGCCTAACAGTCATTTTAAATAATATTGACCAATCTGAGCAGGCACGTTTTATATTACTTAAACGAAACGATGCATTGCTAAGGTTAATGGATGGCTTTAAGCAAACACTAGTCGATTGGATGTTTATAATGGGTATAGCGATTGCCGGCTTAATGGCAATTGGGTTTATTTGGAGCGGCCGGCCGTTACAACGTCTTGATAAAGAAATAAAAGCCATTGAGTCGGGCGATATTCAAGAAATTAGAGGCTTATACCCTGTAGAGCTGCAAACAATTAAATCAGACCTAAACTTATTACTAGAGTCGCAGCAACGTCAAAAAGAGCGCTACAGAGCCTCTTTAAGTGACCTAGCACATGCATTAAAAACCCCCCTTGCAGTATTAAAATCAAGCCCGCTTGCTAATGATGCCGATGCCCAAGAGCAACTTGATAGAATAAATGTGATGATCGAGCATCAGTTAAAGCGTGCAGCTACTGGCGCCTCAGATACATGGAAAAAACAAACTCCAGTTAAACCTGTGGTTGATTCTATTTTAAGTGCAATGGCCAAGGTATACCGCGATAAAGACATTATATTTAATTGTACCGTGACCGATAAAGATTACTTTTTAGGTGACCAAACAGATTTAATGGAATTACTGGGTAATTTAATTGATAACGCCTGTAAAGCGTGTCGCTCACAAGTAGAAATACAAGTCATTCAAAGTAAAACACTGTGCATAGGCATTAGTGACGATGGACCCGGTGTACCCGAGGATAAACGCGAGTCTTTATTAACCCGTGGTACCCGCCTTGATACTTACGAAAGCGGCCACGGTGTTGGTATGGCGATAGTCTCGGACTTGGTTAAATCTTATAACGGACACTTAACGATTAATAAGTCGGACACCTTGGGCGGCGCACAATTTATTTTAGAGTTTAATTACAATGATAAAAAATAGCCTTTTAATCACACTTGCGAGCCTATTAGCACTAAGTGCTAATGTCAGTGCGCAAGCACAGTGTACGCTTGAGCAAAGCGCAACGCCAAGCCAAACTAAACGCTATACGCAGTGTTTAGACACCCAAATAAATCAGGCTAAATACAATCAGGGTACTTGGGTTCAAAAACGTAAATATGAACTCACTAAATTAGAAGAGCAAAGCGGAAATACGCAAATACTGATGTTGTTTAAGCGCAGCGTCGACAACCACCAAAAGTATATTGAAGCAAGCTGCCAATGGCGCTACATATTAAAACTGCCAAATGCCAGCCAAGCCGCTATTGATTACAAATTATGTGAACTTGCACTTATTGAACAGTTTACTCAAGTGCTTAAAAAGCCACTTTAAACGGGGATTAACCCTAATGCCGATCAGTTAAGAAATATTTTAATGATCAGTTGACCGATCTTCTATAGATGTAAGAATCCGATGAGCATTTGCCATCGGATTTTTTTATGAATATTAAAACAGCTTTAGACACCGCATTTAATGCCAGTACCCAATTTCATTCGTTTGAAAAACTCTCATCACTTCTAGATCCATCTATTATTGATGAGGCTTTTGTTGAAGCGGGAGTCGCAACCGTCAGAAAGCGTCGCTTACCTCTTGAATCTGTGATGTGGTGCGTCATGGGGATGAGTCTTTTTAGGCAAGAGTCAGTGTGGAATATTGCGACTAAGATGGATATTGCACTACCAGGTAAAGCACCGCTTGTTGCACCCAGTGCGATGGTTCAGGCTCGACAGCGCCTAGGAACCAACGCTGTCGAACAATCCTTTAAGAAGATGGCTAAGCATTGGTATCAACAAGGTAAATTCGAAA